>NZ_JBSFUB010000057.1:0-45992 GCF_053591575.1 Streptomyces altiplanensis
GGCACTTCCCGGTGCCGTACGCGCCGCACGCCGTCGCCCTGACCGGTGAGCGCCGGGGCCGGTTCGGCTCCGCCGGCCGGCCCCGGCCCGGGCGGTCAGTTCGTACTCTCCGCAGGGGCGGGTGTCTTGGTCACGCCCGCCACCAGCGTCGGGCCGGCCGGAGCGGCCGGGACGGCGCCAGGTCATGCACGGAACACGGTTCCTCCTTCTTGCTCTGCTGCGGGGACCCCGGAGCCGCCGGGGACACGGTCAGCCACCCGCTGCCGACCAGCTCGGCGGCCAGGTACGCGGGCGGCGATCCGTGGTCCGCCGCGGAAAGACCGGTGGCCAGCAGCCGGTCGACGGCGAAGGCCTGCGGTTCCCCGCACTCGGCCAGTGCCAGCGTCACCACATTGAGCAGCACGGACCCGCCGTACGGCAGCCGGGTGAGGGTCACGTCCGGCGCCAGCCGCAGCACGACCGGTACCGGTACGGGCGCAGGCGCGGGCGCGGGACCCGGTACGGCGTCGGGAGCGCTCACCGGTTCTCCCTCAGCCACTTGCACACCCACACCAGGCGCAGCAACGGAAGGGCGTGCTCCGCCAGTTCGCGCCCGTCGCGCAGGACAGCCAGGACCCGGTCCACGTCCAGCACGCCCAGACCGGCCAGTACGCTCTCCTGCTCCAGCCAGCCGTGGATACGCCTGCGCTCCCGGTACAGGTGGCCGGCCGCGGCCAGCCGCAGCCAGTGGCCGGACGGCGCGCGGCAGGCGCCGTACACCCGCCGGCCGTCGACGGCGCGTTCGAGCGGCAGGTGGTTGCGGAACGCCCCGCGGTGGATCCGTCCGAGCTTCGCGGGGGGCAGCGAGGCCACCGCCGCGATCACCCGCGGGTCCAGGGCGGGCAGCAGGGCCCCGCCCGTACCGCGTTCCTCAAGACCCGCGACCACCCGGCCCGAGACCGGGTCGAGGAAGTCGAGGTGGTCCTTCCACAGCGCCAGCATTCCGTGCCGGGAGGAGGAGAGCGCCTCCTCTCCCGCCCGGGTGAGTCCGGGCAGCGGCGCCGCACCGGCCGGCCCGGGCGGCGCCGGCTTCCCCGCCGGCTGTCCGTCCGGGGCCTCCCGGCCGCCCGGCCCAGGCGAGAACGCCACGTTGCGGCCGAGGAGTTCGCGGGCCTCGGCAAGACCGCTCAGGGTGCCGGTGGTGTGGAAGGGTTCGCAGCCCAGCAGCCGCCACCCGCGGTACCCCGCGCCGGCCTCGGGCGGCCGGGCCGACACCAGGTCCTTCAGCAGCCCGCCGCTCACCACCGGCAGTCCGCAGCTGTCGCTCAGCCGGGCCGTCAGCCGCAGCGGCACCTCCCTGTCGGGCAGCGGGGGAACGGGCTCGCGTCCGCTGACCGGTTCATGGGTGAACAACTTGGCGGGATCGACCCGGACGTACCTGATCTCCAGGCCGGGAATCGGCGGCGGCACGACCGGGGACCTCTCTCCCCAGGCGCCCCCGAAGTCCGCGTGCAGCAGTACGGGCCGGTGTCCCGCCGCCAGCGCGCTGACGGCGATGAACGCCGAGGCGAGCCCTCCGCTGTACGCGATGGCGTAGTCACCCTTCAGGCCGTCCAGGGCGTGGCCCACCGCCTCGGCCAGCCCCGTGCGCGGCTCGGGCAGCTCCGGCCGGTGCCGCGTGACGGTGACCCCGGCCGCGTTCACCCGGACGGCGGTCCCCACGGCCAGGCGCCGCACACCCGGCAGCAGAGTGGCGTCGGGGGAGGGCACCGTGCCGTGGACCAGTGCGAGCAACTGCCCCGGATCGGGCAGCCGGCGGGGTCCGCCCGCGAGGAACGCGCTCAGGTCGTCGCCCCACTCGACGCGTCCGTAACCGATTCTGTAGTACACGGACCGGCTTCCGGGACTGCTCCGGCTCAGCCGGAAGACGTCCGGTGCCGGCCGTTCGACCCGTACGCCGCCGGGCTCCGTCCAGGAACTCGGCTCGGTGCAGCGGACCCCGTCGCGGGTCGCCTCCGCGCACCCCGGCACGCCGGCCGGACCCGGCTCCGTTTCCGTCGTCGCTCCGGGCTTCGGCCCCGTCACCAGTCCCGCCCCGACCGGTGGAGCTCGACACAGGTCTCCCGTACCGGCAGCGAGGTGCTCACCACCGCTTCCCCGCACTGCACCCACGCGTGGAAACCCGCGGGCGGCGTGACCGGCACCATCTCGCGACCCAGGTGGAAGGAGGCGGGAATGCCCATCCGCCGCAACCCCGCCACCAGGTAGAGCGCGTCGTCCACCGGGCCCAGGAACCCCATCGTCAGACGCTGTGCGAACCGCAGCCGCGTCACGGCGGCACAGGCGTCCCGGTGCCCGGGGCCGCGGCCCGGACGGTGGGTCCTGTGCACGCGCGGCCAGTGGTCGAGGCGGTACGAACCGTCCTCGCCCTTGACGGATTCCACGAACCGGCGCGCGCCGCGCGCCGCTTTCACCAGCAACAAGAAGGCCCTCCCCGAGCACAGTGACGAGTGGTGGGACAAGTGGTGGAGCAAGGGACGAGTGAGGGGACAAGCAAGGGGACGAACGAGGGCCGGGCGGGCGGAGGGGCGGGTGGCGGACCCGGCCCTGCTCGCCCGCTCGCGGACGAACCTCCAGCCGCACCGGCCGCCGCCGGCCCCCGTGCGGGCCCCGGCGACCGTGGCGGGGGTGGCGGACACGTACTGCCGCAGGCCGTCGCCGGCGAGGCGTGCGGCAAGTGACGCCGTGGTCACGGTTCCCCCTTTCTCCGTACGCGGCCGGGGCCGCGCACGTTGTCCGCTCGTCACTAAAAGTATCTTCGTCCGCACACACCGTCATCGGGCGTGCGGAAGCTCTGCCTCCGGTGACCAGTGCGCCGCTCACGCTCTTGTGGGCGGGCCTGCCCGCCTGTAGGGGGCGGCCGTGGTCGGCGCGCCCCGTCCCGGCCTGTAGCGTCGGGGGCATGGGTGAGCACTCTGTAGTGGATGTCGGCGACGTACGCCTGGCCTATCGGACCTGGGGCGATTCGTACGGAGCGCCGGTCGTGCTGCTGCACGGGCTGGGCGCTTCGGCGGCGAGCTGGGAAGAGGCCGGGCAGGTGCTCGGCGAGGAATGGCGGGTCTACGCGATCGACCTGCGCGGGCACGGCGAGAGCGACTGGCCCGACGAGTACGCGGTCGAGCTGATGCGGGACGACGTACTGGGTTTTCTCGACGAGCTGGAGCTGGACCGGGTCGGTCTGGTCGGCCACGGCATGGGCGGTGTCGTCGCCCGCCTGCTGGCCCAGGAGCACGCGGACCGCGTGGAGCGGCTCGTCCTGGAGGACGCTCCGCCGCCGTTCCCCGGCGGTGCGGCGGTGCGGGACGTGCGCCCCGACGAGCCCCTGGACTACGACTGGCCCGTCGTGCCGGCCATCACGCGCCAGCTCGCCGACCCCGACCCGGACTGGCTCGACGGCCTCGGCGAGATCGTCGCGCCCACCCTGATCATCACGGGCGGTCCCGACAGTCCCGTGTCCCGGGACCGGATGCCGGACATGGCCGCGCTCATCCCCGACTGCCGGACGATCGCGATCCCGGCCGGTCGCAGCGTCCACGAGGAGCAGCCCCGCCCGTTCGCCCAGGAGGTCACCGAGTTCCTGACCAGCTGACCCCCCGGGCGTCTTCGCCGGCCGCCGGGAGAAACGATTCTTCGGTTCTTCCTACCGGTGGTACCAGTCCGTGCTGTCGCTGATGGCGATCGAGACGTACGTCTGATGGATCGCCACCAGGGAGGCCACGAGCCTGGGGTCCCAGTGGTCCTGCAGGACGCGGTAGTCGCCCGCCAGGCCGCGGTAGGACATCACCGCCCGGCCCGCGCCGTCACGCCAGACGATGCGGCGCGGGGTCGCGACCGGGTCCTGCGCCATGCCGGTGAAGGCGGCGACGACCAGCACGAGGTTGAGGGGCAGGAGCACCGTCCACCACAGCGCCCACCACATCAGGCGGCCGGCCGAGCCGCGCACCGGGGGCGCGCCCTCCTGCTCCACGGTCCAGTGCGACCGCCCGATCCGGAAGATCCGTCCGCGCCGCAGGCAGATGCGGCCGATCGGCGCGCCGTCCGGGTCCAGCACCCGGTAGGCGAAGCGCGGTCCGCCGAACCCGAAGCCCGTGCCGCGTTCCGTCGTCACCGAGGCGAGGGCCTCGCTGCCCCGGTCGTCGCCGAACAGGAGGATCTCCCGGGCGCCGGGGAGGTACGCGTTCGGTCCGCCGGAGGTGTTGCGCAGCAAGTACGCCACGGGGCGCGGCCCCTGCGGCGTACCGTCCTCGGCGACGACCATGACCGGGGTGCCGGGCTTGACGCCGGGCGAGGTGTCGCGGCCGCGCGCAGTCTGGCTGCGGGGGTCGGACATTCTGTACGTGATCGCCATGCGGCGGCCCCCTGTTCCGTGATCCGGTCCGTTCTGGTCCGTTCCGGGGCGTCAGCCTAATGGCGGACCGCGCGCGCACTCTTGCCGGGCGGCGCCCTCCATGGCATACAGGTCTGGACCATTGCTCTCGAACGAAGGGTCCGACCGTGCAACGCCCCACCGTATGCGCCGTGTTGGCCTGTTCTGCCCTGCTCCTGCTGTCGGCGACCGCCTGTACCGCGACCGAACCGGACCGGGACACCGAGAGTCCCTCCAGACCGGACGGCGTGACTGCCCGCGCGGGCAGCGCGACATCGGTCCACGTGATGTGGGAGCGGTCGACGGACGACGAGGCCGTCACCGGTTACGAGGTCTACGAGAAGGGCGCCAGGGTCAAGACCGTGCCGGGGGCGCGCCACATGACCGACATCGACCGCCTGACCCCCTCGACCGCCTACACCTTCACCGTCCGCGCCCGCGACGCCGCAGGCAACCTGTCCGCCCCCAGCGGGGCCGTCCCCGTCACGACCCCGGCCTCCACGCCGGACGACCGGAAAGCGCCGTCCGCGCCCGCGAAGCTGCGCGGCCGGGCCGAGGGGACCGGCGCGGTGCGCCTGTCCTGGGAGCGGGCCGCCGACGACACGGCCGTCACGTCGTACGACGTCTACCAGGAGGACTCCCGCATCCACAGCGTGCGGGGGAGCGCCACCACGGCCCGGGTCACCGGCCTGCGGCCCGGAACCGTCTACACCTTCACCGTCCGGGCGCGGGACGCCGCCGAGAACTCCTCCGGGGACAGCAACGCCCTTGACCTGACGACCGCTTCGGGACGCGGGGACGGCCCGTCCACCGCGCCCACCGCCCTGAAGGCGACGGCCACCCGTACGAAGGCGGGCGTACGCGGCATCGACCTCAGCTGGACACCGCCGCGTACGGGCGGCGGCGAGGTGCGCGAGCACCAGCTGTTCCTCAACGGCAGGCTCGCCACGACGATCGTCTGGGGCGCGGCCCCGCCGGCGGGCACGGCGACGTACCGCTTCACGGTCGGCGAGCCGCCCGGCACCCGGTACAGCATCAAGCTCCGCGCGAAGCTTCCGGACGGCAAATGGGGTGACTTCTCGGCGCAGCGGACGGTGGTGACGCGCTGACCGGCGCCGCCGGGGGCGGCACGCTCCGCCCCCGGTGCTGTGCGGTACCGGGGGCGGAGAGCGGAGGGTGCGGAGGGGGTCAGCCGCGCAGCTGCTCGTACGCGGGCAGCGTGAGGAAGTCCGCGTAGTCCTCGTCGAGCGAGACCGTCAGCAGCAGGTCGTGCGCCTGCTGCCACTTGCCGGCCGCGAACGCCTCCTCGCCGAGCTCGGCGCGGATCGCGGCGAGCTCCTCGGCGGCGATCTCGCGGGCCAGCTCCGGGGTGGCCTTCCGGCCGTTCTCGAAGACGACACCCGCGTTGATCCACTGCCAGATCTGCGAGCGGGAGATCTCGGCCGTCGCCGCGTCCTCCATCAGGTTGAAGATGGCGACGGCGCCCAGACCGCGCAGCCACGCCTCGATGTAGCGGATGCCGACCTGGACGGCGTTGCGCAGGCCGTCGTACGTCGGGACCGCGTCCAGCGAGTCGATGGCGATCAGGTCGCCGGGGGCCACCGACACGTCCTCGCGCAGCCGCTCCTTCTGGTTGGGCCTGTCGCCCAGGACCGCGTCGAAGGACGCCATGGCGATCGGCACCAGGTCCGGGTGCGCGACCCAGGAGCCGTCGAAACCGTCGGCGGCCTCGCGGTCCTTGTCGGCCTTGACCTTCTCGAAGGCGACCTTGTTGACCTCGGCGTCCTTGCGGGACGGGATGAAGGCCGCCATGCCGCCGATGGCGTGCGCGCCGCGCTTGTGGCACGTGCGGACGAGCAGCTCGGTGTACGCCCGCATGAACGGGGCCGTCATCGTCACGGCGTTGCGGTCCGGGAGGACGAACTTCGCCCCGCCGTCACGGAAGTTCTTGACGATGGAGAAGAGGTAGTCCCAGCGGCCCGCGTTGAGCCCGGCCGCGTGGTCGCGCAGCTCGTAGAGGATCTCCTCCATCTCGTACGCCGCCGTGATCGTCTCGATCAGGACGGTCGCGCGGACGGTGCCCTGCGGGATGCCGACGTAGTCCTGCGCGAAGACGAAGATCTCGTTCCACAGGCGCGCCTCGAGGTGCGACTCGGTCTTCGGCAGGTAGAAGTACGGGCCCTTGCCGAGCTCGATGAGCTTCTTGGCGTTGTGGAAGAAGTACAGGCCGAAGTCGACGAGGGCGCCCGGCACCGGACGGCCGTCGAGCCGGAGGTGGCGCTCGTCGAGGTGCCAGCCGCGGGGCCGCATCACCACGGTCGCCAGCTCCTCGTCCGCCTTCAGGGCGTACGACTTGCCGGACCTGGGGTCGGTGAAGTCGATCCGGCGCGCGTACGCGTCGATCAGGTTGCGCTGGCCGAGGACGACGTTCTCCCACGTGGGGGCGGACGCGTCCTCGAAGTCGGCGAGCCAGACCTTCGCGCCCGAGTTCAGGGCGTTGATGGTCATCTTGCGGTCGGTCGGACCGGTGATCTCCACGCGGCGGTCGTTGAGCGCGGCCGGGGCCGGCGCGACCTTCCAGTCGCCCTCGCGGACCTGTGCGGTGTCCGGGAGGAAGTCCAGCGTGGAGGTACGGGCGATCTCGGCACGGCGCTCGGCGCGGCGGGCGAGGAGCTCGTCACGGCGCGGCGTGAACAGCCGGTGCAGCTCGGCCACGAAGGCGAGGGCCGCGTCGGTCAGGACCTCGTCCTGCCGGGGCAGGGGCTCGGCATCGACGATGGCCAGCGGGGACGGCGCTGGTGCGGACATGAGCTGTCACTCCTTAGGCGGGCGACGCCTGACGGCCGCCGGGTCGCCTGCGAACGGCACAGCGTGCCATGGCTCCGAGATACGGTCGCGGGCGCCGTCGGTGGTACAGGGCGCTTCTGACGTGTGGATAGTAGTTTCCTCATGGTGGAAGTTCAACGGTCTGTTGACGTCGAGATTCTCCGAGTCGACAGAAACTGTCGCTGAGTGCCACACCGGTCACTCCAAGTGGATCAGGTCCTCCGCGGTGTCGATGTCGTACGCCGCGGCCACGTCCCCGCACTCGACGAGCGTGACCGCGTCCTCGTGCTGCTTCAGATAGGCGCGTGCCCCCCGGTCGCCCACCGCAGTCGTCCGGATGTCCGCCCACCGCTCGGCGCCGAAGAGCACCGGATGCCCGCGCCTGCCGTCGTACGCCGCCGCCACGAGACTCGAAGGGGAGCGGTACGCCGCCACCACCCGGCCCACCGCCGCCGCGCCGATCCCCGGCTGGTCGACCAGCGAGACGAGCGCGGCTGAAGCCCCCGTACCGGCCAGGGACGCCAGACCGGCCCGCAGCGACGAGCCCATCCCCTCGTCCCACCGGGGGTTGTCGACCAGCACGCACCCGCTCAGGTCGGCGCGGGCCCGCACCTCCTCGGCCGCCGCGCCCAGCACCACGTGCACCGGACCGCAGCCGCCCTCGCGCAGCACCTGTACCGCGTGCTCGACCAGCGGCCGCCCCCGGTGCTCCAGCAGCGCTTTCGGCCGTCCGCCGAGCCGCCGTCCGCCACCCGCCGCCAGCAGCAGCCCCGCGATCTTCGGGACTCCGTCATCTCGTGTACGTGTCATGGGTTCTGCATACCTCCTCGGAACGGGCACCGACGGCCCCTCCTTGGATAGGGTGCCGTTCCGTATCGGTGTTCAGCGGGGGAGACATGAGTTGATGAGTGGTCAGCAGCCGGACCGGGGCAGTGCCTCGCAGGTGTTCCAGCCTCTCGCGGGGGACGACCCGAAGACCATCGCCGGGTACCGGCTGGCCGCCAAGCTCGGCGCGGGCGGCATGGGCAAGGTGTACCTCTCGTACACGCCCGGCGGCCGGCCCGTCGCCATCAAGGTGATCCGCCCCGAATTCGGCGAGGACCCCGAGTTCCGCCGCCGGTTCGCCCAGGAGGTGCAGTCCGCGCAGCGCGTGCAGGGACTGTTCACCGCGCCCGTCATCGACGCCGACACCGACGGCGCGCAGCCCTGGCTGGCCACCGCCTACGTGCCGGGCCCCTCGCTCGCCGACGCCGTCGTCGCGCACGGGGCGCTGCCCGTCGAGGCGGTGCTGCTGCTGATCGCCGGCATGGCGGAGGCCCTGCACGTCATCCACGGCGCGGGCATCGTGCACCGCGACCTCAAACCGTCCAACGTGCTGCTCGCCGCCGACGGCCCCCGCGTCATCGACTTCGGCATCGCGTACGCCGCCGACGCGACCTCGCTCACCGGTTCCGGCGTCACCATCGGCACCCCGTCGTTCATGGCCCCGGAGCAGGCCGCCGGCCGCCGGGTGACCCCGGCCACCGACATCTTCGCGCTCGGCCAGGTCGCGGCGTACGCGGCGACGGGGACCCCGGCCTTCGGCGAGGGCACCTCGCACGGGGTGCTCTACCGGATCGTCCACGAGGAGCCCGACCTCACCGGCGTCCCGGAACGGCTGCGGGAACTGGTCACCCGCTGCCTGGCCAAGGACCCCGAGGCCAGGCCGTCGATCACCGAGATCATCGGGATCTGCCAGTCCGCCAACGCGGAGACGGTGCTGCGCCGCCCCGAGGACTGGCTGCCGAGCCCGGTCGCCGCCGACATCACGGTACGCGCGGCCGCCCCCGCCCCGGTCCAGACCCCGCCGCCCCCGGCCGCCGCCCCGCCCGCGGCCTACTCGCCCACCACGCCCGTCGCCCCGGCCACCCCGCCCCCGGGATTCGGCCCGGCCTCGCCGCACCGGACCCCGCCCCCTCCGGGGTACAGCACGCCGGCTCCGTCCCACGCCCAGGCCTACGCCCCGACCCAGATGCCGGCGCCCGCCCCGGCGTATCCCGGTCACCCCGGTCACCCCGGCCACCCCGCGTCGCAGAAGTCTCCGGCCAGGCGGGGGCCGCTCCTCGCCCTCGCCGCCGCGCTGGTCTTCGGGCTCGCGGGCGGCGGCACGGCGTACCTCCTGCTCAAGGACGACGGGAAGCAGGTGCAGAGCAACGGCTCCTCCCAGGGCGGGCAGACGAGCGACGGGAACGAGAACGCCGACCCGAAGGAGACCGGCCAGAAGGAGACCGGCCAGAAGGAGACCGGCCCGAAGGAGACCGACCCCGAGCCGGACCCCGAGCCCAAGCCCGACCCCGAGCCGGCCGACTACAAGGGCATCAACCTCACCGCCGGCTACCACCTGACGCTCGGGGAGGAAGACGTCCGGCCGCAGAAGGGCGAGGACGGATCGTACGAACTCTCCTACGACACGGGCGGGTACCTCGACGCGGAGAGCGAGGGCGGAACCCTGGTGCTGCTCGATCCCGGGCAGGAGGGATCGCTCGCCGCCTGCCGCGCGGACACCCGGTACACCGAGACGATCTACGTGGACAAGCTCTCGAAGGGGCGGCAGGTCTGTGTCACCACGGGCACGGGGCACATGGGCCTCGTCACGGTCCAGGGGTTCTCGGCCGAGGAATCGCCCAGTGACTACATGAGCCTGGACCTGACCGTCTGGCGCAACGCCGCCGTCTCCTCGCCGGAAAGCTGAGGCCGGCCGCCAAGTGGCGGACAGCCCTCCGATTGTCGTTAACTGACCCCCGGCTCTTGTGTACGCCGTCCGACCAGCGGCGTACGGGCTGAACCACTGGCAAGACCTGCACATCACTGTGCGAGGGGGAGAACTGTGCTGAGAAGTGTGGAACACCGGCGTGCGGCCGGCAACGGTACGGACCCGCGGGTGACGGAGCTGCGTGCCGCCGTCTCGCGGCTCCGCCGCGAACTCGCCGCCCACCCCGCCGAACTGCCCGACCGGGGCGTCGCGGAGGACGAACTGGCGTCGCTGCACGCCATGGCGCTCGACGGCGCACCCGAGGCCATGCGGCTGCGGCGTTCGCTGCTGCTGGTCGCGGCGTCGATCGGCTCGGTCGGCGCGCTGGCCGGGGCGATGGCGCAGATGCGCGGCGCGGTCGAGCTCTTCGGGCGCGACTGACGGCTGCGAAGGCGCGGAGGTGGAGGGGCGGACCGGATTCCCGGTCCGCCCCTCCACCGCTTCACGCCGGCGCCTTCTCCGCGACGCCGGCCCGGGCGGCGGTGCGCCGCCCGGCGGGTACCAGCCGTGGAGCGGAGTGAGAGCCGTGCGGCGACCGCAGCGCGGTCACCGCCGGATCAGCCGGCGGGCCGTCGCCGCCGCCACCGCGGACGTCCGCGAGTCCACACCCAACTTCGCGTAGACGTGCACCAGATGGGACTTGACGGTCGCCTGGCTCAGGAAGAGCTCCTTGCTGATCTGCAGGTTGGACAGACCGTCCCCGACCAGCTGGAGCACCTCCAGTTCGCGCCGCGTCAGCGCCTGCGCGGGGGCCCGCATCCGGTCCATCAGCCGGTGCGCCACGGCCGGCGCCAGCGCCGACTGCCCGGCCGCCGCCGTACGGACCGCGCCCGACAGCTCCTGGGGCGGGGCGTCCTTGAGCAGGTAGCCGCTCGCGCCCGCCTCCACCGCCGCCAGGATGTCGGCGTCCGTGTCGTACGTCGTCAGGACGAGGACCCGGGGCGCGCCGGGCCGCGCCGTGATCGCGGCGGTGGCCTCGCAGCCGTGCATCCTGCCCGGCCCGAACTGGAGGTCCATCAGTACGACGTCGGTCTCCTCCACCGCGGCGAGCTCCACCGCCCGCTCCGCGGTCGCCGCTTCCGCGACGACCACGAAGTCCTCCTCGGTGTCGAGTACGGCGCGCAGGCCCGCCCGTACGACGGGATGGTCGTCTGCGAGCAGCAGCCGCACGGGGGCGCCGGGGGCGCCGGAAGCGGTCATGCGGTGTCTCCGGCGGGGAGGGGGAGGGTGATCGCGACGGCCGTGCCCTGCCCCGGCGCCGACTCGACGCTCAGCGTGCCGCCGAGCGAGCGGGCCCGCGAGCGCATCGCGGGCAGGCCGAAACCGCCGCCCGTCTGCGCGCGGGGCGCCACGGGGTCGAAGCCGGAGCCGTCGTCCACGATGTCCAGCGCCACCGAGGTGTCCATGAAGCTGAGCGTGACCCCGGCGCGGGCCGCGTCGGCGTGCCGGACCGTGTTGGCGAGCGCGGACTGGGCGACGCGGAGCAGCGCCACCTCGTACGGGGTGGGCAGCTTCACCGGCGTACCGCTCACGCCGAACCGCACAGCGGGCCCCGCGGTCGCCGCGCACAGCCGCTCCAGGGCTGCGGTCAGCGAGCCGTGCTCCAGGCCGGGCGGGGCCAGTGCCCGTACGAAACGGCGCGCCTCGGCGAGATTGTCCTGCGCCGCCTCCCGCGCCCGCCGGACATGGACGGCGGCCGGATCGCCGGCGAGCAGCGTGCGCTCGGCGGCGCGCAGCAGCAGCTGGATGCTGGACAGGCCCTGGGCGAGCGTGTCGTGGATCTCGCGGGCCAGCCGCTCGCGCTCGGCCAGTGTCCCGGCCGTCCGCTCGGCGGCGGCGAGCTCCTCGCGGGTCGCTATCAGCTCCTCGATGAGCTCGCGGCGCCGCTCGCTCTCCCGGTACAGCGCCTGGTGGCCGAGGACCGTCGCCACGGCCACGGCGGCGCCGAGCAGGGGCCCGATGAAGGTGCCCGGCGTCACCGCCTGTCCGTGCAGGACGAAACCGGCGATGGCGGCGGCGGCCGTCGCGGCGACGGCCGCCAGGCCCCAGCGTGTCGGCAGCAGGTGCAGCTGGAGGAAGTAGAGGGGGAACGCCGTCCACAGGCCGTCGGGGGACAGGGCCAGCAGTATCAGCCAGGCGACGCCCAGCGCGCCGAGCCATGCGGCGGCGGACCGGGGCGAGCGGCCGACGGCGGGGCTCAGGGCCCCGAGGGCGTAGACGACGGCCGTCGTGACGGCCGCGACGACCACCGCGGCCGCGTGCGGGGCGTCGTCGGCGACGGCCTTCACGGCGGCGAGCGCGAGGAGCCCCGCGAGCAGCGCGTGCAGGCACAGGCGCAGCGCGCGCAGCACGGGAGCGGGGGGAGGGGAGGAGGGGGAGGAACGGGAATCCATGGCTTTTCCAGCGTAGGGCTCGGGCGCCACCGCCTCGTCGATCAAAAGATTGATGTCGTGGCGATCCGTGGCGCGATGCTTTCGCCCGCCGCCACGACCAGGCTGGAACCATGTTCGTCGCATGGAGAGACCTCCGGTTCGCCAGGGGCCGGTTCGCGCTCATGGGCACGGTCGTGGTGCTGATCACGCTGCTCGTGGGGCTGCTGTCCGGCCTCACCGCCGGGCTGGCCAGGGACAACACCTCGGCCGTCACCTCGCTGCCGGCCGACCGGCTGGCCTTCGGCCGGCCACCCGAGGGGCAGGAGGTGTCGTTCACCAACTCCTCGGTGACGGAGGCGGTCTGGCGGGAGTGGGCCCGCCGGCCCGGCATCACCGGTGCGCGGCCCCTGGGCATCCGTACGGCCAACGCGAGCGCGGGCGACCGGACGGCCGCCGTGTCGGCGTTCGGCGTCGAGCCGGACTCGGGGCTCGCCCCGGTGAGGGGCCCGGGGGCCGGCCGGGCCGTGCTGTCCGCCCCGGCGGCCGAGGACCTGGCCGCCGGACCCGGCGACAGGGTGCGGATCGCCGGCGTGGAGGTGACCGTCGCCGCGGTCGGGGGCGAGGCCTCGTACAGCCACACACCCGTGGTGTGGATCTCGCTCGACGACTGGCAGCGGCTCGGCCACAGCGGCGCCACCACCCGGCGGCAGGCCACGGTCGTCGCCCTGACCACCGGCGAGGGCGCGGACCTCGCGGCGGGCGACAGGGCCGCGGGCACCGAGACCCGCACCCTCGACGGCTCGCTGAACGCCCTCGCCTCCTACCGGGCGGAGAACGGCTCGCTCCAGCTGATGCGCGGCTTCCTCTTCGTCATCTCGGCGCTCGTCGTCGGCGCGTTCTTCACGGTCTGGACGATCCAGCGCAGCGGCGACATCGCGGTCCTCAAGGCGCTCGGCGCCTCCACGCCCTACCTGCTGCGCGACGCGCTCGGCCAGGCCGTCCTGCTGCTCTGTGCCGGTACGGTCCTGGGCACCGCACTCGCCACCCTGGTCGGCGGCGCCGTCGCCGGCGGCGAGGTCCCGTTCGTACTCGAACCGGCGACGCTGCTCGTCCCCGCCGCCGTCACAGCGGCTCTCGGTGTGGTCGGCGCCGCCCTCTCCGTCCGGCGCATCACCGCCGTCGATCTCCTCGTCGCCCTCGGGAGCACCCGATGACCCTCTCCCTCGCGGAAGTGACCCTCACCTACCCCGACGGCGAGTCCCGCCTGACCGCGCTCGACGACGTCGGCCTCGACGTCGCCGCGGGCTCGCTCACGGCCGTCGTCGGCCCGTCGGGCTCCGGAAAGTCCAGTCTGCTGGCGGTCGCCGCGACGCTGGTCTCCCCGGACCGCGGAAGGGTGATCGTCGACGGTACGGACACGGGTTCCCTGAGCCGGGCCGAGAAGGCGGAGCTGCGGCGCACACGCATCGGCATCGTCTTCCAGCAGCCGAACCTGCTGCCGTCCCTCACCTCGGCCGAACAGCTCCAGGTGATGGCCCACCTGTCGGGGCGCCCGCCGCGCAGGGCCCGTGACCGGGCCCGGGAGCTGCTGGACGCGGTGGGCCTCACGGACCGGGCCGACCGCCGCCCGCACCAGCTCTCCGGCGGTCAGCGCCAGCGGGTGAACATCGCCCGCGCCCTGATGAACGAACCGGCGGTCCTCCTGGTCGACGAGCCGACCAGCGCCCTCGACCACGAGCGGGGCGCGGCCGTACTCGACCTGCTGGCCGCACTGACGCGCGAGCGCGGTACGGCGACGGTGCTGGTCACGCACGACCGCGCGCACCTGAAGCGGATGGACGCCGTGGTGACGATGACGGACGGGCGCATCTCGGTTTGACCCGTATCCCAACCTGGCCCGCACTCCGGCCTGGCGCGCGGCCCGGCCGGAGCCCCGGGCCGCGGTCCGGCGCGCGGTCCGGCGCGCGGTCCGGCCTGCGGCCTCGTGCGGGGTCAGCCCTGGGCGCCGTTGCTGGCGAGCGCGGCCGACAGGTCCTCGGCGACTTCCTGGAGGACCGGGACGATCTTCTCGGTCGCCGCCTCCGTCACCCGGCCCGCCGGGCCCGAGATGGAGATGGCCGCGGCGGTGGGGGAGTTGGGGACCGGTACCGCCAGGCAGCGGACCCCGATCTCCTGCTCGCCGTCGTCCACGGCGTAACCGGCCCTGCGGACCTGCTCCAGGGCCTCCAGGAAGCCGTCCGGGGTGGTGATCGTCTTCTCGGTGGCGGTCGGCATGCCCGTACGGGCGAGCAGCGCGCGCACCTCCTCCGGCGGGGTGTGCGCGAGGAGCGCCTTGCCGACGCCCGTGGAGTGCGGGAGGACCCGGCGGCCGACCTCGGTGAACATCCGCATCGAGTGCTTCGAGGGCACCTGGGCGACGTACACGATCTCGTCGCCGTCGAGCAGCGCCATGTTCGCGGTCTCGCCGGTCTCCTCGACCAGACGCGCGAGGTACGGGCGGGCCCAGGTGCCGAGCAGCCGGGACGCGCTCTCGCCGAGACGGATCAGGCGCGGGCCCAGCGAGTAGCGGCGGTTCGTCTGCTGGCGTACGTAACCGCAGGCGACGAGGGTG
Organism: Streptomyces altiplanensis; assembly: GCF_053591575.1. Classification (NCBI taxonomy): domain Bacteria; kingdom Bacillati; phylum Actinomycetota; class Actinomycetes; order Kitasatosporales; family Streptomycetaceae; genus Streptomyces; species Streptomyces altiplanensis. Next base: position 15,006 of record NZ_JBSFUB010000057.1, read on the forward strand.
CGCATCAGGCGGTGGATGGTCGGCAGCGGGAGGCCGCTGCTGGCGGAGAGCTCGCTGAGCCCGACCTCGCCGCCCGCGTCGGCCATCCGCTCCAGCAGGTCGAAGGCGCGCTCAAGGGACTGGACACCACCGGTGGGCGCAGCGGGCTTGGAAGCGTCGGTGGTGGCGTTGGACGACGGCACGTCAACGGTCCTTTCGAGGCGGATGGGCAAGGCAGCAGCCTACCCGCCGCCTGCTCGGAGCACACGGTCCTCGTCAAGACGTCCTCGCCGGTCAGAGGGTGTTTGTCCCTGTGTCTGCCGTCACTTCGAAGGATCTCTCGACGCGCTGCCTGTAGATAGCCACGTTCTGCCACGCGAAATTATACTTCCACTTTGTGGAAACGTCTAAGTGTGGGGAGTCTCGTGCGCGGAGTGATCTCCGTGCAGGTCACGGGGGTCTCGGGGGCTGGGGAGGGTCTTGACGGACCCGACCCCGAAGTGAAGACTCCTTCAACAGTTCGTTGAATTTCTCGGAGCTGGATTTCACCATACGGAAGTGAGGGGCAGGGTGTCCGACGTGGACCTGGTACTGCGCTCGACGCGCGTCATCACCCCCGAGGGGACGCGCGCCGCATCGGTGGCCGTCGCCGGCGGGAAGATCGCGGCTGTGCTGCCGCATGACGCCGAGGTGCCGGCCGGGGCCCGGCTGGAGGACTTCGGGGACGACGTCCTGCTCCCCGGCCTCGTCGACACCCACGTCCATGTCAACGACCCGGGCCGCACCGCGTGGGAAGGCTTCTGGACCGCCACCCGCGCGGCGGCGGCCGGCGGCATCACCACGCTCCTCGACATGCCGCTCAACTCCCTCCCGCCCACCACCACGGTCGAGAACCTGCGTACCAAGCAGGACGTCGCCCGCAGCAAGGCGCACATCGACGTCGGCTTCTGGGGCGGAGCGATCCCCTCCAACGTGAAGGACCTGCGACCGCTGTACGACGCCGGCGTCTTCGGCTTCAAGTGCTTCCTCTCGCCCTCGGGCGTGGAGGAGTTCCCGGAGCTCGACCAGGAGCAGCTCGCCCGGTCGATGGCCGAGATCTCCGGCTTCGGCGGTCAGCTGATCGTCCACGCCGAGGACCCGCACCACCTGGAGGCGGCCCCGCAGAAGAGCGGTCCGGCGTACGCCGACTTCCTCGCCTCCCGGCCGCGCGACGCCGAGAACACCGCGATCGAGAGCCTGATCGCGCACGCCAAGCGCCTCGGCGCCCGCGTCCACGTACTGCACCTGTCGTCCTCGGACGCGCTGCCGCTCATCGCCGCCGCCAAGCGCGACGGCGTACGCGTCACGGTCGAGTCCTGCCCGCACTTCCTCACCCTCACCGCCGAGGAAGTCCCGGACGGGGCCACCGAGTTCAAGTGCTGCCCGCCGATCCGCGAGGCCGAGAACCAGGACGCGCTGTGGGAGGGGCTCGCGGACGGCACGATCGACTGCATCGTCTCCGACCACTCGCCCTGCACGACCGACCTCAAGACCCCCGACTTCGCCTCCGCGTGGGGCGGCATCTCCTCGCTCCAGCTGGGCCTCCCGGCGATCTGGACCGAGGCCCGGCGCCGCGGCCGCTCGCTGGAGGACGTCGTCCGCTGGATGTCCGCCGCGCCGGCCGAGCTGGCGGGGCTGTCGCAGAAGGGCGCCATCGAGGCCGGCCGCGACGCCGACTTCGCGGTCCTCGCCCCCGACGAGACCTTCACCGTCGACCCGGCGGAGCTGCACCACCGCAACCAGGTGACGGCGTACGCGGGCAAGACCCTGCACGGCGTCGTCAGGTCGACGTGGCTGCGCGGCGTACGCATCGCCGACAACGGCACCCTCGCCGAGCCGACCGGCCGGCTGCTCGAAAGGAACAACTGACGTGTCGACCCCGTCCTTCACCGGTGACGCGAACCCGTACGGCGGCGGCGACCCGTACGCCGACTACCGCACCGCCGACTTCCCCTTCACCCACTTCGCGGACCTCGCCGACCGGCGGCTCGGCGCGGGCGTGATCGCCGCCAACGACGAGTTCTTCGCCGAGCGCGAGAACATGCTGCGGCCCGGAGCGGCGGAGTTCGACCCCGAGCACTTCGGCCACAAGGGCAAGATCATGGACGGCTGGGAGACCCGCCGCCGCCGTGGCGTCAGCGCCCAGCAGCCCCACCCCACCGACGAGGACCACGACTGGGCCCTCGTACGGCTGGGAGCGCCCGGCGTCGTACGCGGGATCGTCGTCGACACCGCCCACTTCCGCGGCAACTACCCGCAGGCGGTCTCGGTCGAGGCCGCTTCGGTGCCGGGTTCGCCCTCGCCCGAGGACCTCCTGGCCGACGGCGTGAAGTGGGTGACCCTCGTCCCCCGTACGGCGGTCGGCGGCCACGCGGCCAACGGCTTCGCCGTCGACGTCGAGCAGCGCTTCACCCACCTGCGGGTCAACCAGCACCCCGACGGCGGCATCGCCCGCCTGCGCGTGTACGGCGAGGTCGCACCGGACCCGGCCTGGCTCGCCACCCTCGGTACGTTCGACCTCGTCGCCCTGGAGAACGGCGGCCGCGTCGAGGACGCCTCCGACCGCTTCTACTCCCCGGCCACCCACACCATCCAGCCGGGCCGCTCGCACAAGATGGACGACGGTTGGGAGACCCGCCGCCGCCGCGACAAGGGCAACGACTGGATCCACTACCACCTGGTGGAGCAGGCCGAGATCCGTGCCGTCGAGATCGACACGGCGTACCTCAAGGGCAACTCGGCGGGCTGGGCGGCGCTCTCGGTGCGCGACGGCGCCGACGGCGCGTGGACCGAGATCCTGCCCCGGACCCGGCTCCAGCCCGACACGAACCACCGATTCGTCCTGGGCGCGGTCCCGGCGGCCACCGAGATACGGATGGACATCTTCCCGGACGGCGGCATCTCCCGGCTGCGCCTCTTCGGCTCCCTGACCGGGACCGGCGCGGCGCGCCTGGCGGCCCGGCACCAGGAACTGGGCGGCTGACGCCCGGGCCGCGCCCCTGAACGCGGAGTGCGCCGGGTCGCGACGGCCCCGGCGCACTCCGCTCCTCCTCCGGCGGTCCTATGCCGCGTGGCCGCCGTCGACCACCACCTCGGACCCCGTCATGTACGCGGCGTCCTCGCTCGCCAGGAACGCGACCGTCGCAGCGACCTCGTCGGCGGTGCCGAAGCGGCCGAGGGCCGTCAGCTCGGTCTGCGGCGCGGCGTACGGGCCGCCCGCCGGGTTCATGTCCGTGTCGATCGGTCCCGGGTGGACGAGGTTGGCCGTGATGCCCCGGCCGCCCAGCTCCCGCGCCAGGGCCTTGTTCAGCCCGATCAGCGCGGCCTTGCTCGTGGAGTACAGCGTTCCGCCGGGGCCCGGCACCCGCAGGGCCATGCAACTGCCGACGGAGACGATCCTGCCGCCGCGTTCCATCACGCCGGCGGCGGCCTGCGAGGCGAGGAAGACCGCCCGTACGTTCACCGCCAGCACCCGGTCCACGTCGGCGAGCGTCAGCGCGTCGATCGGGCCGAGCACGCCGACCCCCGCGTTGTTGACCAGGATGTCGAGCCGGCCGAGCACGTCCACCGCCTGCCCCACCGCCCCGGTGACGGCCGCCGGGTCCGCCGCGTCGGCCCGCAGCGCGACGCCGCGCCGCCCCGCCGACTCGATCTTCTGGACGATCTCGTGGGCGCCCGCCTCGTCCTGTACGTAGGTGATCGCCACATCCGCGCCGTCCCGCGCGAGCCGCAGCGCGATCGCCGCGCCGATGCCGCGGCTGCCGCCGGTGACCAGAGCCGTCCTGCCGTCCAGTGAAGCCATGTCGACTGCCTCTTCTTCCGTTCCGTGGCCGCTGTGCGCGCCCGAAGCCGTTACGGATTCAAGGAAACCGGGGGCGGGTGGCGGGCGCTGGCGGCAAACGGACGCCGTGCCCGGGCCTCCCCCGGCGGACCGATGAATTCCGTGGAAGCGTGGAGTCAGAACCGGTGACACACAAGCGCGGAAGGGGACCGGACCATGAAGATCACACTCACCACGTTCCTCACGCTCGACGGCGTCATGCAGGCCCCGGGCGGCCGTGAGGAGGACACCAGCGGCGGCTTCGAGCACGGCGGCTGGCTCGTGCCCTTCGCCGACGAGGGCATGGGCCGCTTCGTCGACGAGCTCTTCGGCCGCGCCGACGCCTTCCTGCTCGGCCGGCGTACGTACGAGATCTTCGCGGCCTTCTGGCCGAAGGTCACCGACGAGAACGACCCGATCGCGAGCCGCCTCAACAACCTCCCGAAGTACGTCGCGTCCACGACGATGGACAAGGCGGACTGGAACAACTCCACCGTCATCCCCGGCAACGTCGCGGAGGAGGTCTCGCGGCTCAGGGAACAGCCCGGCCGCGAGCTCCAGATCCACGGCAGCGGCAAGCTCGCCGGGTCTCTGATGCGCCACGACCTCATCGACGAGTACAACCTGCTGGTCTACCCCGTCGTCCTCGGCGCGGGACAGCGGCTGTTCGAGGAGGGCGGCCTGCCGACCTCGTTCGAACTGGCCGGCAGCAGGACCACCGAGGCCGGGACCGCCATCCACACCTACCGGCCCGCGGGCCGGCCGGAGTACGGCACATTCGGGCTCGACCAGTGACCCACGCCCGGATACGGTGATCGCTCCGCGTGCGAGCCGCCGAAGTCTCCACACCACCCTTCCCGGGGGAGACCGCGCCCGTGGCCGCCGCACCATCGCCGACCGCCGTACCCGTACCCGCGCCCGGCCCCGCGCCGCCGGGCCGGGCGGCGTGGCTCACCGACCTTCCCGTACTGCTGGTCGCGGTCGTCTGGGGCGCGAGCTACCTCGCGGCCAAGGAGATCACCACCGCGCAGACCGTGGTGGCCGTCCTGGTCCTGCGCTTCGCCGTCGTGCTGCCCGTCCTGGCCGTTGCCGGGTGGCGGAACCTGCGCGCGCTGGACGCCGCCCAGTGGCGCGGCGCGGGGCTGCTCGGGCTCGTGCTCAGCGTGATCTTCCTGCTGGAGACCTACGGCGTCGTGCACACCTCGGCCACCAACGCCGGGCTCATCATCAGCCTCACCATGATCTTCACCCCGCTCGCCGAGGCCGTAGTGACGCGGACCAGGCCGTCCCGCGCCTTCCTGGGAGCGGCGGGCCTCTCGGTGGCCGGTGTGGTGCTGCTGACCCAGGGCGGCGGCTTCACCACACCTTCGCCCGGCGACCTGCTGATGCTGCTGGCGGCGCTCGCCCGTACCGTGCACGTGCTCGCGATGGCCAGGATCAAGTCCGTCCAGGGCGCGGACGCGCTGTCGCTCACGACGGTCCAACTGGGCGGCGCGGTGGCCGTTTTCGCGGTACTGGCGGCCGCCCCCGGCACGGGCCCGGCGCCCTGGACGGCCGCGGCGGGCTTCGGGCCGCGCGAATGGGCGGGGCTGGTCTTCCTCTCCGTCTTCTGCACGCTCTTCGCCTTCTTCGTGCAGATGTGGGCGGTACGCCGCACCTCCCCGTCCCGCGTCAGCCTCCTCCTCGGCACGGAGCCCCTGTGGGCGGCGGCGGCCGGCATCGCGATCGGCGGCGAACGGCTCGGCGCGGCCGGCCTCCTGGGCGGCGTACTGGTGCTGGCCGGGACGGCGTGGGGCCGGCGGGCGGGGGCGCGGCCGTAGCAGGCGCCCCGCCCGGGCGCGGCGAGCGGGGCGCGGCCCGCCCGCCCCTACACCCGCCGGAAGCGGTCGGAGGCGGCCATCAGGGCCACGCCCGCCACCGCGAGCACGATGTTCGTGTAGATCTCGTGGCCCCGCAGGAACGGCAGCAGCTGAAGGAACCCGAAGAACTTCGGCATCCACCCGGTGACTTCGTGCACCACACCCGACGCACCGGCCACGAACAGCACGAATCCGGCGACCTCAAGAATCTTCTTCATGCGCCGATCGTCGCGCCGTCCGGCGGCCCGCCGCGTCGGCCGTCGGAATCCGGTGGTGCGCCGGAAGTCTGGGACTTCGTGACTTTGGTCGCCGTCCGCGGCTCCGGCGCCCGGAACCGGCCCCCGCGACCGTAGCTTTGTCGACATGACCGATCAGGAGTACCGCTGGCTTCAGCCCTCGGCGATGGCCGGCCCCGACCTGCCGGGGGACCGGGGCAGGCGGCCGCGCCGTACTCCGCGGGACTGGTTCGTCGACATCCTCATGTTCCTGTTCGCCGCGCTCCTCGGCATCGCCGCGGCCGATGTCGCCGACAGCGTCGGCAACCCCCCGTACGTCGTCTTCCTCGACCAGCTCGTCGGCGCCGCCGCCTGCTGCGCCCTGTGGGTGCGGCGCCGCTGGCCCGTGGGTCTGGCCGTCACCCTCGTCGCCGTCTCCGCCGTGGCGCCCGTCGCGTCCGGTGCCGAGCTCGTCGCGCTGTTCACGCTCACCGTGCACCGCCCGTTCAAGGTGGTCGCCGCCGTCGGCTCCGCCGCCGTCGTGGGCGGTCTGGTGCAGGCGGTACTGCGTCCCGACCCCACCCTGCCCTTCCTGGTCTCCGCCGTCGCGACCGTCGTGATCGTGCTGCTGGTCATCGGGTGGGGCATGTTCGTACGCTCCCGCCGTCAGCTCGTCGTGTCGCTGCGCGACCGCGCCCGCCGCGCCGAGGCCGAGGCGGCGCTCCGCGCCGAACAGGCGCAGCGCCTGGCCCGCGAGGCCGTCGCACGCGAGATGCACGACGTGCTCGCCCACCGGCTCACCCTGCTCAGCGTCCACGCCGGCGCGCTCGAATTCCGCCCCGACGCCCCGCCCGCCGAGATCGCCCGCGCCGCCGGGGTGATCCGCGACAGCGCGCACGAGGCGCTCAACGACCTGCGGGACGTCATCGGCGTACTGCGCGGACCGGCGGCCGGTGACGAGCACCGGCCGCAGCCCACCCTCGCCACCCTCGACGCCCTGGTCGCCGAGTCCCGCGAGGCCGGCATGGAGGTCACCCTCGACAACCGCGTCGCCCGCCCCCAGGACGTGCCCGCCGCCACCGGCCGCAACGCCTACCGCATCGCCCAGGAGGGCCTGACCAACGCCCGCAAGCACGCGCCCGGCGCCGAGGTCACCGTGACGCTGGCCGGAGCACCGGGCGACGGCCTCACCGTCGAGGTGCGCAACCCGGCCCCCGAGGGGGATCCTCCCGAGGTCCCGGGCTCGGGCCAGGGGCTCATCGGCCTGACCGAACGGGCCGCGCTCGCCGGCGGCCGTCTCGACCACGGACCCACCACCGACGGCGGATTCCGGGTCGGCGCCTGGCTACCGTGGGCCGCATGACGACCATCAGACTGCTCATCGTCGACGACGACCCGCTGGTACGGGCCGGGCTCACCTTCATGCTCGGCGGGGCCGGTGACATCGAGATCGTGGGGGAGGCGGCCGACGGCGCCGAGGCCGTGGCGATGGCCGGCCTGCACCGCCCCGACGTGGTCCTCATGGACATCCGGATGCCGGTCATGGACGGCCTCACGGCGACCGAGGAACTGCGCCGCCGCCCCGACGCCCCCGAGGTCGTCGTCCTCACCACCTTCCACGCCGACGAGCAGGTGCTGCGGGCGCTGCGGGCCGGGGCCGCCGGATTCGTGCTCAAGGACACCGCGCCCGCGCAGATCGTCGAGTCGGTACGACGGGTGGCGGCAGGGGACCCGGTGCTCTCACCGGCGGTCACCCGCCGGCTGATGACCCATGTCGCCGAGGTGTCCGCCGATCCCCGCAGGGACACGGCGGCGCGGCGGATCGGCGAACTCGCCGAGCGCGAGCGGGAGGTCGCGGTCGCCGTCGGGCGCGGACAGTCCAACGCGCAGATCGCCGCGTCGCTGTACATGAGCGTGCCCACCGTCAAGGCCCACGTGTCGCGCGTCCTGGCCAAGCTCGATTTCAACAACCGTGTCCAGATCGCGCTGCTGGTGCACGACGCGGGCCTCCTCGACGAGGGCGGCGACGTAGGCTGACCGGGCGGACTCCGAAGAGGTGGGGAGCATGACAGTCGTCGATCTCAGTGACCACGCCGAGGAGTTCGCGGCGGATCCGTATCCGTACTACGCGAAACTGCGCGCGGCCGGCCCCGTCCACCGGGTCCGGACCGAGTCCGCGGGAGAGGTGTGGCTGATCGTCGGCCATGACGAGGCGCGGCGGGCGCTCGCCGACCCGCGGCTCGGCAAGGACTGGCGGATCTCGAACCTGTGGGACGGGACCTCGGCCGACAACCCGATCGGCGCCAACATGCTGGAGTCCGACCCGCCCCACCACACGAGGCTGCGGGGGCTCGTCGCCCGGGAGTTCACCGGCCGCAGGATCGAGGCGCTGCGGCCCCGGGTCCAGCGCGTCACCGACGAACTCCTCGACGCGATGACGGCCGGCGAGAACCGCACGGCCGACCTCGTGGACTCCCTCGCCTTCCCGCTGCCCATGACCGTCATCTGCGAACTCCTCGGCGTGCCCGACCTGGACCGGGCCTCCTTCCGCGGCTGGTCCAACGAGATCGTCGCGCCGACCGGCGCCGAAGCGGAGGGCGCGGCCGTACGGGCCATGGGGGAGTACCTCGCCGAACTGGTCGAGGACAAGCGCTCGTCGCCCGGCGACGACCTGCTGAGCGCGCTGATCAGGACGCGGGACGAGGACGGCGACCGGCTCACCCCTGACGAGCTCATCGGCATGGCCTTCCTGCTGCTCATCGCGGGCCACGAGACCACCGTCAACCTGATCTCCAACGGGGTACGGGTGCTCCTCGCCCACCCGGAGCAACTGGCCGCCCTGCGCGCCGACTTCGGGCTCATCGACAGCGCGGTCGAGGAGATGCTGCGCTACGACGGCCCCGTGGAGAACGCCACGTACCGCTTCGCCCGCGAGCCCTTCGGGATCGGCGGCCTCGTCATACCGGCCGGCGATCCGGTCCTGGTCTCCCTCGCCGCCGCCGACCGCGACACCGCCCGCTTCCCCGAGCCGGACCGCTTCGACATCACGCGCACAGCGGCCACCGGGAAGGGGAGGGGCCCGGGCCATCTCGCCTTCGGGCACGGCCTGCACTTCTGCCTGGGCGCACCGCTGGCCCGCATGGAGGGCCGCATCGCCGTCCGCACGCTCCTGGAACGCTGCCCGGACCTGGCGCTCGCCCCCGACGGCGGCCCGCTGGAGTGGCTGCCCGGGCTGCTCATGCGGGGCGTACGGCGTCTGGAGGTGCGGTGGTGAGCGCCGGCTTCGACCTGGCCTCGGCCCGGAAGGTCCTGGACAGCCAGCCGTTCAGCCGGCTGCTCGGCGCGCGGATCACGGGGTTCGGGGACGGCGAAGCCGTACTCGAAGTGGACATCCGTGACGAGCTGTGCCAGCAGAACGGCTTCCTGCACGGGGGAGTCCTGGCGTACGCCGCCGACAACGCCCTCACCTTCGCGGGCGGCGCGGCGCTCGGCCCCGCCGTCCTCACCGGTGGCTTCTCCATCCAGTACGTACGCCCCGCGACCGGTGCGACGCTGATCGCCCGCGCCGCCGTCGTGCACGGCGGCCGCCGGCAGGCGGTGTGCCGCTGCGACGTGTATGTGGCGGACGAGGCGGGCACCGAGACGCTGTGCGCGGTGGCGCAGGGCACGGTGCTCACGGCGGCTTCCGGCCCGTCCGGCGGTTGAGGGCCGGGGCCCGGGGCTCCGCCCGCACGCCCCAGCGGGGCCGCCTCCTCCGGCCCCGCCGCCCCCGCCGGGGCGCGACCGCCCCGCCGCCCCCGCTAAGGCGTGACCGCCGCGACGAACCCCGTCGGGTCCTCCGCCCACGGCATGTGCCCCGCCCCCGCGAGCGTCACCCGCCTGACGTCCGGCAGAGCCTGCTCCAGCGAGTCCACCGCCCCCCGCGGCCGGATGTCCTGTGCGCCGTCCACGATGACGACCGGCACCCTCAGCCCACCGCACGCCACATGGAGCTGATGCTCGCTCATCGTCCTCGTCTCGGCGACGATCTCCGCATGGCACTCGGAGTTGACGCCGAGCCAGGGCGTGGCCATCCGCTCGGCCAGCACGCGCGCCCGTTCCCGGTCCGGCCCCGCGAAGTCCGCCGCCCACTGGAGCACGTACATCTCGCGCTCCTCCGCCGCCGTGAGCCGCTCCCCGGACCTCAGCTCCTCCCAGCGGGGCAGCCCCTCGCCGATCGCGGAGCGCAGGTTCCGTACGAACTCCGGATGCCAGGCGGAGTCCGGTCCGATCCCGGTGCCCGAGACGTACACCAGCCTCGTCACCCGCCCCGGGTGCGCGAGCGCGTAGTGCAGGGCGAGCCTCGCCCCCCAGGAGTGGCCGAGCAGCGTCACGGAATCCAGCCCGAAGTGGCGGCGTACGGCGTCGAGATCGGCCACCGACCCGGCCACCGACCAGGGGCCGCGCCGCTCGGAGCGCCCGCAGCCGCGCTGGTCCCAGCGGTACACCGCCGCCCGGTCCGCGAGCAGCGCGGCCACGTCCTCGAGGGTGTCCCACACTCCGGGCCCGCCGTGGCACAGCACCACCGGGTCGCCCTCACCGGTCCGCTCCGTCCACAGCCTCGTCCCGTCGTCCGTCTTCAGCGTCATGACGCGGGCACCTCTTCCATCCGGACCGGACGCCGCTCCCGGCGCGAGCGCTCGCACGCCTCCGCGATGCGCAGCGCGTGCAGCGCCTCCCCGCCGTCGCAGGGGTTGTCCCGCTCGCCCCGTACGAGCCGGACGAAGGCGTCCAGCTCCGCCTCGTACGCCGGGGCGAACCGTTCCAGGAAGCCGGGCCACGGCTGCTCGCAGGCCGGCGGCCCCTTCGGCTCGGTCGAGGTGATCGGCGTCCGGCCGTCGAGGCCGACCGACACCTGGTCGAGCTCGCCCGCCAGCTCCATCCGCACGTCGTACCCGGCGCCGTTGCAGCGGGTGGCCGTGGCGGTGGCGAGCGTGCCGTCGTCGAGGGTGAGGACCGCCGCGGCCGTGTCGACGTCGCCCGCCGCGCGGAACATCGCGGGCCCCGCGTCGGACCCGGTGGCGTACACCTCGACGACCTCGCGCCCCGTGACCCAGCGCAGGATGTCGAAGTCGTGCACCAGGCAGTCGCGGTAGAGGCCGCCGGACAGCGGCAGGTACGCGGCGGGCGGCGGCGCCGGGTCGGAGGTCGTCGCCCGTACGGTGTGCAGCCGGCCCAGGCTCCCGGACCGCACGAGCTCGCGCGCCGTGGTGTACCCGGCGTCGAACCGGCGCATGAAGCCGAGCTGGAGCACGGTCCCCGCCGCTTCGACCTCCCGCAGCGCGCCCAGCGTCCCCGCCAGGTCGAGTGCGATCGGCTTCTCGCAGAACGCCGGCAGCCCGGCCCGCGCGGCCCGGCCGATCAGCTCGGCGTGCGCCGAGGTGGCGGAGGCGATGACCACGGCGTCCACGCCCCGCGCGAAGATCTCGTCGACCGAGGACGCGGCGGTCGCGCCGACCCGGCCGGCGACCGCCGCGGCCCGCGCCGTATCGGTGTCCGTGACGAGGAGAGCACTCACTTCCCGGTGACGGCTGAGCACGTCAGCGTGGAATGAACCGATACGTCCCGTGCCGATGAGTCCGATGCGCATGGCCCCAAAGTGGTGCCCTGCCGCCACCCTGTCAAGGGTTTGTCCGGACAACCGAACGACCGGACCTCAGGACTTCCTGTGGTCATTACCTGGGGTTACGCTCACTGCGTGTCGAAACCCGCGGCTGACCCCACGATCTCCCTGCTGCTCGGCGTGGACCGGAACAGCCCGGTCCCGCTGTACTTCCAGCTGTCGCAGCAGCTGGAAGCGGCGATCGAGAAGGGCCGGCTCGCTCCTGGGAGCCTCCTCGGCAACGAGATCGAACTGGCCGGACGCCTCGGCCTGTCCCGCCCCACCGTCCGCCAGGCCATCCAGTCGCTCGTCGACAAGGGCCTGCTGGTCCGCCGCCGCGGTGTCGGCACCCAGGTCGTGCACAGCCAGGTCAAGCGCCCCCTCGAACTCAGCAGCCTGTACGACGACCTCGAAGCCGCGGGCCAGCTGCCCGCCACCACGGTCCTGCGCAACACCCTCGAACCGGCGACCGCCGAGGTCGCGGCGGCGCTCGGTGTGGCGGAGGGCAGCGACGTCCACCTCGTCGAGCGGCTGCGCCTCGCGCACGACGAGCCCATGGCCCTCCTGCGCAACCACCTGCCCACCGGGCTGCTGGCCCTCGGCACCGAGCACCTCGAGGCGACCGGCCTCTACCGGATGATGCGCGCGGTCGGCATCACGCTGCACAGCGCGCGCCAGTCGGTGGGGGCGCGTGCGGCCGGGGCCGACGAGGCGCGGCAGCTGGGGGAGGCGGAGGGGGCGCCGCTGCTGACGATGCAGCGGACGACGTTCGACGACACGGGGCGGGCGGTCGAGTTCGGTTCGCACATCTACCGGGCCTCGCGCTACGCCTTCGAGTTCCAGCTGCTCGTCAGGCCGTGAAAAACATTGCCGCGTAAGAATGTTCGGACAAAGCATTGACGGGGGATCGCGTACGCCGCTAGAACTCCTCCAGCCGCAACGGGCGGCCGGGAGACAAGGCGGAACCCACGATGCGTACCCACCGCAAGGCAGCAGCCCTCGTCGCCGTATGCGTGCTCGCCCTCGCGGCCGGGTGCAGCTCCGAGGGCGGCAAGGACTCCGAGGAGAAGAACGGCGACAGCGCCGGCGGGGGGAAGGCCGTCGCCACCGAACGCCTGAAGATCGCCATGGTGACGCACTCCGGAGAGGGCGACACCTTCTGGGACATCGTCAAGAACGGCGCCGAACAGGCCGCGGCCAAGGACAACGTCGAGTTCCTGTACGCCGCCGACAAGGAGGGCAAGGGGCAGGCCCAGCTCATCGACTCCTACGTCGCCAAGAAGGTCGACGGGATCGTGGTGACCCTCGCGAAGCCGGAAGCGGTCAGGGCCTCCGTGGAGAAGGCCGTCGCGGCCGGCATCCCCGTCGTCACCATCAACGCGGGCGGCGAGCACTCCGGGGCGGCCGGCGCGCTCAGCCACATCGGCCAGGAGGAGTCCGTCGCCGGTGAGGCCGTCGGCGAGGAGCTCAACGAGCGCGGCAGGAAGAAGGCGCTCTGTGTCATCCACGAACAGGGGAACGTCTCCCTCGAAGCGCGCTGCGCGGGCGTGAAGAAGACGTTCCGGGGAACGGTCGAGAACCTCAATGTCGAGGGCACCAACATGCCCGCCTCGACCTCCTCCATCGAGGCGAAGCTCCAGACCGGCCGGGACATCGACGCGGTCGTCACCCTCGGCGCGCCCTTCGCGGCCGCCACCGTCAAGGCGAAGGCGGGCGCGGGGAGCGGGGCGGAGGTCAACACGTTCGACCTCAACGCCGAGGTGGTCGAGCAGCTCAAGGCCAAGGAGATCGGCTTCGCCGTCGATCAGCAGCCGTACCTCCAGGGTTACCTCGCCGTCGACGGACTGTGGCTCCACAAGACCAACGGAAACGTCCTCGGCGGCGGAAAGCCCGTCCTCACCGGGCCGGCCCTCGTCACGGACGAGGACGTGCCGGCGCTGGAGAAGTACACCGCCCGTGGAACCCGGTGAATACGGTGCGAACCTCCGTAACCGATACTTGGTCGGCCGGGGACGGTCTGAATGATCCCCGGCCGCACCGAGGAGTACGGGAAGGGCACGGCGTCGTGGCAAGGGTTCGGACAGGGGTACGCGCGGTGGGCGCGGTGCTGGCGGCGGTACTCGGGGCTTCCCTGGTGGGGTGCAGCAGTACGGGCGGCAAGCGCGCCGAGGAGCGGGCCGAGCAGGCCGCCGCCCGGGGGAAGGCCGCGGTGAGCACACCTGAATGGACCGTCGGCATGGTCACCCACTCGGGCGACGGCGACACGTTCTGGGACATCGTGCAGAGCGGCGCCGAGCAGGCCGCGGCCAAGGACAACATCAAGTTTCTGTACGCCCACAGCGACGAGGGCCAGCAGCAGGCCCAGCTGGTCGACTCGTACATCGACAAGAAGGTCGACGGGCTGATCGTCACACTCGCCAAGCCCGACGCCATGAAGGCCGTCGTCGCCAAGGCCACCAAGGCCGGCATCCCGGTGATCACCGTCAACTCCGGCTCGGCCGAGTCCAGGGAATTCGGCGCGCTCACCCACATCGGGCAGGACGAGACGATCGCCGGTGAGGCCGTCGGCGAGGAGCTCGGCAAGCGCGGGAGGAAGAAGGCGCTGTGCGTCCTGCACGAGCAGGGCAACGTCGGCCACGAGCAGCGCTGCGCGGGCGCGAAGAAGACCTTCGACGGTGAGATGCAGAACCTCTACGTCGACGGCACGAACATGCCCGACGTACAGGCGTCCATCGAGGCGAAGCTCCAGACCGACCGGGACATCGACGCCGTCGTGACCCTCGGCGCGCCCTTCGCGGACGCCGCCGTCAAGGCGAAGGAGCAGGCGGGCAGCAAGGCCGAGGTCGACACCTTCGACCTCAACTCCCAGGTCGTCGCCGGGCTCCAGAGCGACGCGCTCGGCTTCGCCGTCGACCAGCAGCCCTACCTCCAGGGTTACCAGGCGGTCGACCTGCTGTGGCTCTACAAGTACAACGCCGACGTGCTCGGCGGCGGGAAGCCGGTCCTCACCGGGCCCCAGATCGTCACCAAGAAGGACGCCGCCGACCTGGAGGCCTACACGAAGCGGAGGACCCGATGACCGCGACCGCACCGGCCCAGGCGCCGGTCCCCGGCCAGAAGGCGCCCGCCGACGAACGGCTGCTGAGGACGTCGCTGCTGCGCAGACTGCTCGGCCGCCCCGAGCTCGGCTCGGTGGTCGGCGCCGTCGCCGTCTTCCTCTTCTTCGCGGTCGTGGCGGACAGCTTCCTGCGCCCGTCCAGCTTCGGCACCGTCCTGTACGCCGCGTCCGTGATCGGCATCATGGCCGTCCCGGTCGCGCTGCTGATGATCGGCGGCGAGTTCGACCTGTCGGCCGGTGTCCTGGTGACCAGCTCCGCGCTGGTCTCCTCGATGTTCAGCTACCAGATGACGGCCAACATCTGGGTCGGCGTCCTCGTCTCGCTCCTGGTGACGCTCGCCGTCGGCGTGTTCAACGGCGTCATGCTCACCCGCACGAAACTGCCGAGCTTCATCATCACGCTCGGTACGTTCCTGATGCTCACCGGCCTGAACCTGGGCCTCACCAAGCTGATCAGCGGCACGGTGTCGACGAAGAGCATCGCCGACATGGAGGGCTTCGACTCCGCCAAGGCGCTCTTCGCGTCGCAGGTCACCGTCGGCGGGGTGAACCTCAAGGTCACTGTGGTGTGGTGGCTGGCCCTCGTGGCCGTCGCGACCTGGATCCTGCTGCGCACCCGCGCCGGCAACTGGATCTTCGCGGTCGGCGGCGGGGCGGAAGCGGCCCGCGCTGTCGGCGTCCCGGTCAACAAGACCAGGATCGGGCTCTACATGGGCGTGTCCCTCGGCGCCTGGATCTCCGGCCAGCACCTGCTCTTCTCCTTCGACGTCGTGCAGTCCGGCGAAGGCGTCGGCAACGAGCTCATCTACATCATCGCGGCCGTCATCGGCGGCTGCCTGATCACCGGCGGCTACGGCTCGGCGATCGGCTCCGCGGTCGGTGCCTTCATCTTCGGCATGACCAGCAAGGGCATCGTGTACGCCGAGTGGGACCCCGACTGGTTCAAGTTCTTCCTCGGAGCGATGCTCCTTCTGGCCACCCTGCTCAACGCATGGGTACGCAAGCGCGCGGAGGCGACCCGGTGACCGAACACGCGACGACCCCCCTGGTCGAGCTCCACGACGTCAGCAAGTTCTACGGCAACATCAAGGCCCTGGAGGGGGTCTCCCTCGAAGTCCACGCGGGCCGGATCAGCTGCGTACTGGGCGACAACGGCGCCGGCAAGTCCACCCTCATCAAGATCATCGCGGGTCTGCACCAGCACGACGCGGGCACCTTCTCGATCGAGGGCGAGGAGACCCGGCTGGCGAACCCCCGCGACGCCCTGGACCGGGGCATCGCGACCGTCTACCAGGACCTCGCCGTCGTACCGCTGATGCCGGTCTGGCGGAACTTCTTCCTCGGCTCCGAGCCGACGAAGGGCGCGGGCCCCTTCAAGCGGCTCGACGTCGGCCTCATGCGCGAGACCACCCGCTCCGCGCTGCTGCGCATGGGCATCGACCTGCGCGACGTCGACCAGCCCATCGGCACGCTCTCGGGCGGCGAGCGCCAGTGCGTGGCCATCGCGCGCGCCGTCCACTTCGGGGCGAAGGTCCTGGTCCTCGACGAGCCGACCGCCGCACTCGGCGTCAAGCAGTCCGGTGTCGTACTGAAGTACGTCGCGGCGGCGCGCGACGCGGGTCTCGGTGTTGTTCTCATCACGCACAACCCGCACCACGCCTACCTCGTCGGCGACCGTTTCGTGCTCCTCAAGCGCGGCGCGATGTCCGGCAGCCACATCCGCGACGAGATCACCCTCGACGAGCTGACGCGCCAGATGGCGGGCGGCAGCGAGCTCGACCAGCTCAGCCACGAGCTGGAGGCGGGACGGGCCTGACGCCGCCGCGTGCGCCGGTTCCCGGCCCGCCCGGCGTCCGCGGACCGGAGGGCCGGGACGGGGCCCCGGGCCCGAGCGTCCCGCACCCCGCCCCACCGGATGGCAGAATCGGCCTCTGACCGCCACCGGCCCGAGACCCCGCAGGGGACATGAGCACGTACCGAGACTTCGCGCACCGCGGTTCCGCCCGCGCCACCGTCCTGAAGACCGTCGGGACCCGTGAGCGGCGCTCGCACCTCAGCGCGCCCCGGGTGCCCACCGTCGGGATCGACATCGGCGGCACGAAGGTGATGGCCGGCGTCGTCGACGCCGACGGCGTCATCCTCGAGAAGATCCGCACCGAGACACCGGACAAGTCCAAGAGCCCCAAGGTCGTCGAGGACACCATCGTCGAGCTGGTCCTCGACCTCTCCGACCGCCACGACGTCCACGCGGTGGGCATCGGCGCGGCCGGCTGGGTCGACGCCGACCGCGCCACGGTGCTCTTCGCCCCCCACCTGGCCTGGCGCAACGAGCCCCTGCGCGACGCGATCTCGGCCCGCCTCGCGGTCCCCGTCCTGGTCGACAACGACGCCAACACCGCGGCCTGGGCGGAGTGGCGCTTCGGCGCCGGACGCGGCGAGGACCACCTCGTCATGATCACGCTCGGCACCGGCATCGGCGGGGCGATCCTCGAGGACGGCCAGGTCAAGCGCGGCAAGTACGGTGTCGCCGGCGAGTTCGGCCACATGCAGGTCGTGCCCGGCGGCCACCGCTGCCCGTGCGGCAACCGCGGCTGCTGGGAGCAGTACAGCTCCGGCAACGCCCTGGTGCGCGAGGCCCGGGAGCTCGCCGCCGCCGACTCCCCGGTCGCGTACGGCCTCATCGAGCGCGTCGGCGGCAACATTCCCGAGATCACCGGACCGCTCATCACCGAGCTCGCCCGGGAGGGCGACGCGATGTGCGTCGAGCTGCTCCAGGACATCGGGCAGTGGCTCGGCGTCGGCATCGCCAACCTCGCCGCCGCGCTCGACCCCTCCTGCTTCGTCATCGGCGGCGGCGTCAGCGCCGCCGACGACCTGCTCATCGGACCGGCCCGCGACGCCTTCAAGCGCCACCTCACCGGCCGCGGCTACCGCCCCGAGGCCCGCATCGCCAAGGCCCAGCTCGGCCCCGAGGCCGGCATGGTCGGCGCCGCCGACCTCGCCCGCCTGGTCGCGCGCCGCTTCCGCCGCGCCAACCGCCGCCGCCTGGAGCGCTACGAGCGCTACGAGCGCTACGCCCAGGCCATCCGCTCCACCACTCAGGGAACCCCGTAATGACCCCGCCCGTGACCCAGCAGCCCCCGTCCGCGGACGACGCCGGAAAGCCCCCCGAGAACCGCCGCCACATGATCGCCCGCCGCTGCCTGACGGCGGTCGTCATCGTGCTGCTCATCGGCATCCCCGCGGGCTATCTGCTGATCTCCGCCGAGCAGAGCCGCGACAGCGGCCGCGACAAGGCGAAGGTGGCCTCGGCCACCGGTCTCACCGAGGGCTTCCCGTCGCGCATGACGCGCCGCATCTACGACGTACCGATCCCCGGCAAGGCCCTGGACGTCGCCTACTACGAGACGAACAACTGGAAGAGCAGCAGGCTGTACGTCCAGTTCAGCACCATACCGTCGGGCCTCGACTGGTTCCTCGGCCGCCTGGGCACCGACCGGGCCGCCCTGGAGGACGGCAGGATCACGATCAGCGAGCGTGACGCCGGGGTCGTCGGCTGGACCATCGGCTCCGGCCGCTCCTGGGCCGGCACCACGATCGACCAGAAGGATCCGCAGCCCACCGTCGACATCACCGTCGACGAGACCGACCCCGCGCGCCCCTTCGTCCGCGTCGTCTCCACCGCCACCCCCTGACCCCCTGGGGAGAGCACCCTCACCGGATCGCTAACCTGGAGCGAGTGAGCGCAGAGACCGATAAGAATCCCCCGCAGCCCCCGCAGCCCCTGCAGTACCGGTTCGACGGCCCGGTGGACGCCCCGGTCCTGGTCCTCGGCCCCTCGCTGGGCACGACCTGGCACATGTGGGACCGGCAGATACCGGACCTGACCCGCCACTGGCGCGTGTTCCGCTTCGACCTGCCGGGCCACGGCGGCGCCCCCGCGCACCCCGCCGGCTCCGTCACCGAGCTCGCGGAGCGCCTGCTGGTGACCCTCGACAGTCTCGGCGTGCAGCACTTCGGTTACGCGGGCTGCTCCATCGGCGGCGCGATCGGCGCGGAGCTGGCGCTGCGCCACCCCGACCGGGTCGCCTCCCTGGGGCTCGTCGCGGCGTCGCCCAGGTTCGGCACCGCCGACGAGTTCCGCCAGCGCGGTGTGATCGTACGGACGAACGGCCTGGAGCCCATGGCGGCCACCGC
Source organism: Streptomyces altiplanensis (assembly GCF_053591575.1). Classification (NCBI taxonomy): domain Bacteria; kingdom Bacillati; phylum Actinomycetota; class Actinomycetes; order Kitasatosporales; family Streptomycetaceae; genus Streptomyces; species Streptomyces altiplanensis. The sequence continues at coordinate 33,874 of NZ_JBSFUB010000057.1, forward strand.
GCCCGCCCGCTGGTTCACGCACGGCTTCGCGGCCGCGCAGCCGGCGATCGTGGAGTGGGCCGTCCAGATGGTCCGCACCACCGACCCCGGCTGCTACATCGCCGCCTGTGAGGCGCTGGCCGCCTTCGACGTACGCGCCGAACTGGGCCGCATCGGCATCCCGACCCTCGTCCTGGTCGGCTCCGAGGACCAGGTCACCGGCCCCGCCGAAGCGCGCACCCTGGTCGCCGGCATCCCGGACGCCCGGCTGGCGCTGGTTCCCGGGGCGTCCCACCTGGCCCCCGTCGAGCAGCCCGCCGCCGTCACGGACCTGCTCGTACGCCACTTCTCCACCGCCTGGCAGGCGGCCCCCGCCTCGACCACGGGCATGCAGGCGATCCAGCCCCCGCCCGTGATGCCGGTGATCTCCGCGCCCGTCGGGCCCGTCGCCGAGATCGGCCCGGTCGCGCAGCCCGCCGCCGTACCGGAGCGGGGCGGCCGCCCCGACCCGTACGAAGCCGGGCTCAAGGTCCGCAGGGAGGTTCTGGGCGACGCCCATGTGGACCGCGCCCTCGCCTCCGCCGACGACTTCACCGACGAGTTCCAGGAGCTGATCACCCGCTACGCCTGGGGCGAGGTGTGGACCAGGGAGGGCCTCGACCGGCGTACGCGCAGCTGCGTCACCCTCACCGCACTGGTCGCCGGCGGCCACCTGGACGAGCTGGCCTTCCACACCCGCGCCGCCCTGCGCAACGGCCTGACGCCCGCCGAGATCAAGGAAGTCCTGATCCAGACGGCCGTCTACTGCGGTGTCCCGGCGGCGAACTCGGCCTTCAAGGTGGCCCAGGCGGTCATCCGGGAGGAGACGACACCGCAGGCGTAGCCCGCTGTCCGGAAGGAGGATGCCCTGTATGAAACTGACCAAGAAGTCCCATGCCTGCATCCGTTTGGAGAAGGACGGGCGGACGCTCGTCATCGACCCGGGCGGCTTCAGCGAGGAGGACGCCGCAGTCGGCGCCGACGCCATCCTGGTGACGCACGAGCACCCCGACCACTTCGACGAGCACCGGCTGCGGGCCGGCCTGGAGGCGAACCCGGCCGCCGGGCTCTGGACCCTGCGCAGCGTCGCGGACCGGCTCTCGGCGGCCTTCCCCGGCCGCGTGCACACCGTCGGCCACGGCGACACCTTCTCCGCCGCCGGCTTCGACGTCCAGGTCCACGGCGAGCTGCACGCCGTCATCCACCCGGACATCCCGCGGATCACCAATGTCGGCTACCTGGTGGACGGTTCGGTGTTCCATCCCGGTGACGCGCTCACCGTCCCCGAGCACCCCGTCGAGACGCTGATGCTCCCGGTGATGGCCCCGTGGTCGAAGATCTCCGAGGTGATCGACTACGTGCGCGAGGTGAAGCCCCGGCGCGCCATCGACATCCACGACGCGCTGCTCACCGACCTCGCCCGGCCGGTCTACGACCGTCAGATCGGCGGCCTGGGCGGCGCCGGCCACAGCCGGCTGACACCGGGGGACTCGACCGAACTGTGAGTGTCGGACCCCGCGGATAGGCTGTCGTACATGCGTATCGCGACCTGGAACGTCAACTCGATCACCGCCCGGCTGCCCCGGCTGCTGGCCTGGCTGGAGAGCACCGGCACCGACGTGCTGTGCATCCAGGAGACCAAGACCACCGCCGAGGGCTTCCCGGCCGCCGAGCTGCGCGAGCTCGGCTACGAGTCCGCGGTCAACGCCACGGGCCGGTGGAACGGCGTGGCCGTGATCTCCAGGGCCGGCCTGGAGGACGTCGTCACGGGCCTGCCCGGCGGGCCCGAGTACGAGGGCGTCCAGGAGCCCCGGGCGGTCTCCGCGACCTGCGGCCCGGTCCGCGTCTGGTCGGTGTACGTGCCGAACGGCCGCGAGGTCGGCCACGACCACTACGCGTACAAGCTGCGCTGGCTGGAGGCGCTCAACAAGGCGGTGGCCGAGGACGCCGCCGGGGAGCGGCCGTTCGCCGTCCTCGGCGACTACAACATCGCCCCGGCCGACGAAGACGTCTGGGACCCCGCGCTCTTCGCGGAATCCACCCATGTCACCCCGGCCGAGCGGGCGGCGCTCGCCGCGCTGCGCGACACAGGGCTCCAGGACGTGGTGCCGCGCCCGCTCAAGTACGACCGTCCTTACACCTACTGGGACTACCGTCAGCTGGGCTTCCCGAAGAACAAGGGCATGCGCATCGACCTGGTCTACGGCAACGCCCCGTTCGCCGCCGCGGTCAAGGACAGCTACGTGGACCGCGAGGAGCGCAAGGGCAAGGGAGCGTCCGACCACGCCCCGGTCGTCGTCGACCTCGACGTCTGACGGATACGGATCTTGGCGCGCCTGTGGTGAACATGCCGGGACGAATGCGAGGCTGGGCGGTATGAAGAGCATCCCTTTCCTGGACAACTGGCTCAAGCACCGAGGTGCGGCGCGAGGCGCGGCGGTATTCGCCCCCGGCGCGGACAGCGACCTGGAAGGCCTGGCGGAACTGCTCGCCGAGTGCGAGCTGTTGCGTGTCCGGGCAGGGGATGCCGGCCTCGAACTCGACGACTCCCCGGCCTCGTTGGAGGCTCTCGACCAGCTGACGCCGCTCTGGCGGGACGACCTGGAGGAGCTGCCCTGGCTGGGCAACGACGCGGGCCTCTACCTCGGGTCCGTGATCGTGCGTACGGTCCCCGGCGCCGCCTGGCACCTGTGGCCGAGCGGTCAGCCGGTGGTGCGGCTGGCCTCCGGCCGCGAGATCAATGTGGTGGAGGCCGGTCTGGACTGGGCGGTGGGCGGCGCGCCCGAGCTCTCCCAGGTCTACGCGGAGGCCGCCGAGTTCTGACCGCCCCGACTCTTTAGTGCCCCTTACGTCCCATTTGGGCGTGTCGAGTGTGAAGTCCCTTATTGGGATGGATAGTTTGCGCTGACCTCGACACAGCTGAGAGTGGGTAGGGCACGTATGGCCGTCGATCCGTTGATCGAGCTGCGTGACGTCAACAAGCACTACGGAACGTTGCACGTCCTGCGGGACATCAGTCTCACCGTCGGCCGCGGGGAGGTGGTGGTGGTCATCGGCCCGTCCGGCTCCGGCAAGTCGACGCTCTGCCGTGTGATGAACCGGCTGGAGACCGTCGGGTCGGGCACAATCCTCATCGACGGACAGCCGCTCCCCGAGGAGGGCCGCGGGCTCGCCAGGCTGCGCGCCGAGGTGGGGATGGTCTTCCAGTCCTTCAACCTCTTCGCCCACAAGACCGTGCTGGCGAACGTCTCCCTCGCCCAGATCAAGGTCCGGGGGCGCAGGAAGGAGGACGCCGACAGGCGCTCCCGCGAACTCCTGGACCGCGTCGGCCTGGCCAGTCAGGCCGACAAGTACCCCGCCCAGCTCTCCGGCGGCCAGCAGCAGCGCGTGGCCATCGCCCGCGCCCTCGCGATGGACCCCAAGGCCCTCCTCTTCGACGAGCCGACCTCCGCGCTCGACCCGGAGATGATCAACGAGGTCCTCGAAGTCATGCAGCAGCTCGCCCGCGAGGGCATGACGATGGTCGTCGTCACCCACGAGATGGGCTTCGCCCGCTCCGCGGCCAACCGGGTCGTCTTCATGTCCGACGGCTGCGTCATCGAGGACCGCACGCCCGAGGAGTTCTTCACCGCTCCGGAGAGCGACCGCGCCAAGGACTTCCTCTCCAAGATCCTCAAGCACTGACGGGGCGGTGTACGGACAGATGCAGCGCAATCCCCGCACCACCCGCAGCCCCCGCACCATCCGCACGCTCGCCGCACTCGTGCTCCTCCTCCTCGCCGTGGCCTGCGGCAAAGAGGGCAGCCCGCCGGTGAAGGGTCCGCAACCCGACGAACTGCCCGCGTACCGGGTGGCGGAGGACTTCCGGCTGCCCGGCTCCAGCACCTGGCAGAAGGCGAAGCGGCGCGGCGCCCTCGTCGTCGGCGCCAAGGAGGACCAGCCGTACATGGGCGAGAAGGACCCGGCCACCGGCGTCTACTCGGGCTTCGACATCGAGATCGCCAAGATGGTCTCCGCGTCGCTGGGCTTCGACCCGAAGACCATCCGGTTCCGGACGATCGCGTCGGCCAACCGTGAAACCGCCCTGCAGAACGGCCAGATCGACTACTACGTCGGCACCTACACCATCAACGACAACCGCAAGAAGCTCGTCGGCTTCGCCGGCCCGTACTACATGGCGGGCCAGTCCCTGCTGGTGCGCGCCGACGAGGACGGTATCGACGGGCCGCGGGACCTCGACGGCAAGCGCGTGTGCTCCGCCGCGGGATCCACCCCGTTCCAGCGGATCGAGGCGGACTACCCGAAGGCCGTTCTCGTCGCGTACGACACCTACTCCGTCTGCGTCGACAACCTGCTGACCTTCCAGGTCGAAGCCGTCACCACCGACGACACGATCCTGATGGGATACGCCGCCAAGGCCCCCGACGAGCTCAAGGTCGCCGGCAGGCCCTTCTCGGAAGAGCCCTACGGCATCGGCGTCCCGCGCGGCGACAACGCCCTGCGCTTCGCCATCAACGACGCCCTCGCCGCGCACGAGAAGAACGGCGACTGGCAGAAGGCGTATGACGCGACCCTCGGCCTCTCCGGAAGAAAGGCCACCCCGGCCCCGCCCATCGACCGCTACCCGGCGAGCTGAGGGAGCCGTAAGCCATGGACGTACTCACCGACAACTTCTCCCTCTACGGCAAGGGCTTCCTCGGCACCGTCGAACTCACCGTCTACTCCTCCCTCCTCGCCCTCGCCCTCGGCTTCGTCATGGCCTCCTTCCGCGTCGCGCCCGTCGGCTCGCTGCGGGCGCTGGGCACCGTCTGGGTCACGGTGCTGCGCAACACCCCGCTGACCCTGCTGTTCTTCGCGGTCCTGCTCGGCCTGCCGCGCTTCGGGCTCGTCCTGCCGTTCCAGCTCTTCGCGGTGATCGCGCTCGGCTGCTACACCTCGGCGTTCATCTGCGAGGCACTGCGCTCCGGCATCAACACCGTGCCGCTGGGGCAGGGCGAGGCGGCCCGCAGCCTCGGCATGACGTTCAGCCAGACCCTCGGCGCCGTCGTGCTGCCGCAGGCCTTCCGCACCGTCATCCCGCCGATCGGCTCCACCCTCATCGCGCTCGCGAAGAACTCGGCGATCGCCGGCGCGTTCAGCGTCACCGAACTGCTCGGCACGTACAAGACCCTCAACGAGCTGGGTTACAGCATCATCTGGACGTTCATCTGGATCGCCGTCGGCTACCTGATCATCACCCTGACCATCAGCGCGCTCTTCAACGCGCTGGAGAAGTACTGGGGAGTCGCCCGATGACCGCCGCCTCCACCGCCCTCTACGACGTCCCCGGTCCCGCCACCCGCAAGCGGCACTTCCTGTACGGCGTGGTGTCGGCCCTGTTCATCGCCGCGCTGGCCGGCTGGGTGGTGTACCTGCTGTTCGACACCGACCAGTTCACCGCCGCCAAGTGGAACCCCTTCGCGTACGAGGGGATCCAGGAACTGCTGCTGCGCGGACTCGGCAACACCCTCAGGGCCTTCGCGTACGCCGCGGTGCTCTCGCTCGCACTCGGCGCGCTCCTCGCGACCGGCAGGCTCTCCGAGCACCGTCCGCTGCGCTGGCTGGCGACGCTGCTGGTCGAGTTCTTCCGCGCCATGCCCGTACTGGTGATGATCTTCTTCATCTTCGTGGCGCTGAAGGTCCAGCCGCTGCCCGCTCTGGTGGCCGGACTGACGTTGTACAACGGCTCGGTGCTCGCCGAGGTGTTCCGTACGGGGGTCAACTCCGTGGAAAGGGGGCAACGGGAGGCGGCGTACTCACTCGGCATGCGCAAGACGCAGGTCATGACGTACGTCCTGGTGCCGCAGGGGGTCCGGGCGATGATGCCGACCATCATCAGCCAGCTGGTGGTCGCTCTCAAGGACACCTCGCTCGGCTTCCTGATCACCTATGAGGAGTTCCTCCACGCCGGCAAACTCATCGCATCGAATCTCGACTACGATTTGCCGTTCATCCCCGTGGTGATGGTGATCTCGCCGATCTACATCGGGATGTGCATGCTGCTCTCCTGGTTCGCCCAGTGGGTGGCCAAGCGGGAGAAGCGCAGTCCCAAGACCGAAGCGGTGGACGTCGGCCCGGCCGAGCCGGGGGCGCTGCTGCCGGGCGTTCGTTAGTTCAAGGGGCACACGCCCGCCCGGCAGCAGCCGGAGATCACTTGTCGCGCAGCGGGACCGACACGTACGACGGGTCGGACTCGGGCGACGAGAAGGTCAGCTGCGAGCCGGACGGGTTGTGCTCGATGTAGAGCGGGTCGACGGTGTCGATCACCAGGGCCAGCCGGTGGCCCGCCGGGACGTCGTAGGCGGTGGAGAACAGCTCCAGGTCGACGGTGAACGGCTTGCCGGGCGTTTGGCCGTGGAAGGTGTACGGCGCGTTGCTGACCAGCTTGCCGAGGCCGAGCGGGCCCACGTCGTAGAGGTAGGCGACGAGGGTGCCGCTCTCCTTGGTGCTGGAGAGCGTCGTGTGGACCTTGGCGGTGCCGCGGACGCGCTGGGCGTCGGCGTACCGCTCCGACTCCCAGACCGAGGCGTACGTACGCGGCAGCAGGGGTATGGACGCGACCGGCGGCAGCTTCAGGAACTGGTCGAGGGCGTTGGACAGCAGAACGATCCCGCCGTTGGCGCCGGAGTCGACGTTCGCGCGGATGGTCCTGCTGCCCCCCATGGCGATCTTCCGCTGGTCGGCGCCGACCGACTTCCAGTCGGGGTAGCCCTCGTACGCGCCGGTGGAGCGGGGTTTCAGCTGGACCGGCTGTTCGCGGTCGATGCCGTTGGCCGCGCCGTTCAGGTGGTGGTCGAACCAGCGCTGGGCATTGGTCCAGACGTCGTTCGGGAGCCCGAGCAGGCCGGTGGCCTCGGCGGTGGCGTGGTCGCCGGGGCGCAGTTCCAGGCGCTTGGGGCCGGTGAGCTTCTCGTAGAACCCGGCGTACTGGTTGGGCGGGAAGACGGTGTCGCCCCAGGCGTTGCCCAGCATGACCGCCGGGCCGTTCCTGTTGATCTGATCGAGGTAGGTGGCGGGGGAGCGCTTCTTCCCCCACTCGATCATGTCCTGCTCCTTGGCCAGGTTGGAGCCGAGGAAGTCCTCCATCGTCTGCTGGAGTTCGGGGCTCGGGCGGCCGGTGAGGTAGCCGGCGCCGGTGAGCAGCGCGGCGGCCTGGAGGTGCTGCGTACGGCCGGAGTAGATCGAGTCGATGAGGTCGGCCCAGCCGCTCAGCGCGACGACCGCCTTGATCCGCTTGTCGTGTCCGGCGGCGAGGAGGCTGATCCCGGCGCCGTACGAGACACCCGCCATGCCGACCTTCCCGGGGTCGGCCGGGGTGTGGGCGAGCGCCCAGTCGATCACCTTGGAGGCGTCGGCGACGTCCGGCGGTCCCGCGACCTCGATGGTGCCGCCGGACTGCCAGAAGCCGCGCGAGTTGTAGCTGACGACCACATAGCCGGAGTCGGCGAGCTTTTTCGCCTGGGCGGCGTACTCGATCTGCGGCATGGCCCAGCTGGTCGGCAGCACGATCACGGGGTAGGTGCGGCTGCCGTCGGCGCCGGCCGGGGTGAAGACGTTGGCCTTGAGCACGGTGCCGCCGTCGCCGGGGATGTCGACGAACCGTACGCCCGGGAGAGCTGAGGACGCCGCCGCGGGCTGCGCGGGGGCGGCAGCGGCCGGGGCGGCGGGCGTCAGGCCGGTGGCGGTCCCGGCGAGCAGTACGGCGGCGGTGGCGGCACCGGCCGTAGTGGCGCGCAGAGACGTGTGGGGGTGTCTCACGGGTCACTCCTCACGTGTGTCAGTGGAAAAGTGACCCGACGGTAACGTCCGGTGCTTACCGCTGGTAACCACTCGGTGCGTCACGTGGCGGTAACGATTGTTGTACGGGGTGTCAGCAGCGTCCGCGGCGCGGACGGCGGCCGCCCGGAGCGGTGGTCCGGAGCGGCCGTCCGGTGCGTCAGCGCAGGGCGCTCAGGTTCTGCCAGTCCGCCCAGGAGGTGTTCCACTCGCCGTAGCCGTTGTTGAGCGCGACCGTGCCCTTGGCGTCGTTGCCCGTCATCTCGAACGGGTCGCCGACCTGGACCTGGTCGTAGACCCACGACGCGTCGTCGTCGCTCATCCCGATGCAGCCCGAGCTCTTGTTGGCCTTGCCGAAGTGGGCGGTGTTCCAGGGCGCGGCGTGCGCGTACATCCCGGACCAGGTGAGGCGCATCGAGGAGTCGACCATCTTGTCGTAGGCGTCGCCCAGGCCCACGGTCTCGGAGCGCATGTTGATCGTGCCCTCCTTGGCCATCAGCACGGCGGTCCCGCGCCAGGACGCCTTGTCGCCGCCGGGGGTGCCGGCCGACATCGGCACGTCCTTGACCAGCTGCCCGTCGCGCATCAGCCGGAGGCGGTGGTTGTCGAGGTCCACCTTGACGACCTGGTCCCTGCCGACGGTGAAGTCCGTGGCGTAGTCGCGTACGAACCAGCGGCCGGCCCCCGAGTCGACACCGCCCAGGTCCGCCTTCAGGGAGACCTTCGTGCCCGGCTTCCAGTAGTCCTTCGGGCGCCAGTCGACGCGGTCCTTGCCGGAGTAGTCCCGCATCCAGCCCCAGGAGCCCTCGGTGTTGTTCGAGGTGCTGACCTCGAGGTGCTTCTCGACGGCGGCCTTGTTCTTGACCGGGTGGTCGAAGACGACCGACAGCGGCTGGGCGATGCCGACCGTGGTGTCGTGGCCGGGGGCCAGGTTGAGCGTGTTGGCCTTGCCGGAGGGGACCGTGGCGAAACCGGACTTCGCGCTGCCGCCGCTCTCCGTCTCGGCCTCGACGGTGTAGCCGGTGCCGGGGGCGGTCTTGTGGCCGGACGTCCAGGACCTCCCGTCCGAGGACACCTCTCCGTCGAGCTTTCCGCCCTTGGAGTCACTCACCGTGACGTCCTTCAGCCTGTCGCCGGCGACCTTCACCCGCACCGGCTCGCCCGCCCCGGCGTGCTCGCCCCGGAGGTTCACCGAGACGTCGGCGGGCCTTTCCGGCCGGTCGGCCACGTCTGCCTGAGCGGCCCCGCCGCCGGAGCAGGCGGTGAGCGCGACGGTGAGCACCGCCGTACCGACCAGCAGATCGCGCTTGCGGTGGGGGGTGCGGGCGTGGGGGTGCGTGCGGCTCAAGCTGCTCAACGGAAAACCTTCCGGTGCGATGTCTGTCGTCCCGAACAGCCGATTGAACAGGGAGTGGACGTACGAATGGCGGAAATTTAGCCCAATTCGTCTGTGACAAATGCCGCAGAAGGAGCGACGGCTATCCGGCGGCCCCGCGAGAAGCGCGTGGAACCGGGGCCGGGGACGGGTCCTGGTCCGGGAGCGGGGTCCGGGCGGCGCGGGTCACATCGGCGATGACTTCCACCACATCCGGTCCGTACGCCTGGGAATTGATCACCTTCAGCAGCAGGCAGAAGGAGCTGTTGCCGTGGGCGCGGGCCAGCTTCTCGTGGTTGCGGGCGAGGTAGCGGGTCGCGGCCTGGTTGGTGATCGCGCGCTGCCCGCAGAAGAGGAACACCGGCCTCGCCTCCTGGCCGCCGGTCAGGCGCGCCAGCAGGACGTACTCGGTCGTCCCGGGGTCCATGGGGTAGTGCTCGCCGCCGATCCGGAAGGCGCCCCGCTCCGGTCCCGGCTCGGCGTCGGTGTTGACCCGGACACCCGGGAGCATGGAACGCAGGTGGGCGGCCATGCGGCGGTTCGATCCGGGGCCGCCGAGACAGAATTCCGTGTGCTCGCCGAAGCCCTGTCGCGCGACGTCGTGGGAGAGGATCTGCGCGTGCGCCCCGCAGCCCTTGATCAGGGCGGCGAGCTCCAGGAGCGCGAAGACGTCGTACCGGTGCACCGCGCCGTCGCCGCCCGCCTCACGGTTCACCACGAGCAGCGACTCGGAGTTCCCCGGCAGTCCGAGGAACGCCTGCCGGCGACGCAGCTTGCGCCGCCACAGATACGTACGGGTGAGCCAGCCGATCGAAGCGCTGATCCCGGCCGCGATCACGCCCAGCACGATGTTGCGTACGTCGTCGGTCATGGGGCGGCATGCTAGCGGCCCGACGCACCGGTGTTCGAGGGGTCCTGACGGGGCGGGCACGGTGAAGTTACGCTGCGCGGACACGTGTTGACTGGAGGTACGCATGCGCCGTTCCACGGTACGAGTGCTGTCGTTCTGGGCCGTCGCCGCGGCGGTGGTGTCGGCGGGCGCGACCGCGCCGCCCGCCGCCGCCCCCACGGCATCACCGCCGGCCCCCGCCAAGACGCCGGTCGCCGTCGGGCACGGGGGAGCGGTCGCCAGTGTCGACGCGGACGCCTCCGCCGCCGGGATCGAGGTCCTGAAGCGGGGCGGCAACGCGGTGGACGCGGCGGTCGCCACGGCGGCGGCGCTCGGCGTCACCGAGCCGTACTCGGCGGGCATCGGCGGCGGTGGCTACTTCGTCTACTACGACGCCAAGTCCCGCACCGTACGCACGGTCGACGGGCGCGAGACCGCGCCGCTGAGCGCCGACGAGTCCCTCTTCCTGGAGAACGGCAAGCCCATCCCGTTCGACCAGGTGATGACGAGCGGGCGCAGCGTCGGCACGCCCGGCACCCCGGCCACCTGGGACACGGTGCTCGACCAGTGGGGCAGCAAGCCGCTGCGCACGCTGCTCGCCCCCGCCGAGAAGCTCGCGCGCGACGGCTTCACCGTCGACGCCACCTTCCGCTCCCAGACCGAGGCGAACGAGGCGCGGTTCAGGGACTTCCCGGACACGGCGGAGCTGTTCCTGCCGGGCGGGAAGCTGCCGGTGGTGGGGTCCCGCTTCAAGAACCCCGACCTCGCGCGCACGTACGAGAAGCTGGCCCGCGGCGGTGTCGGCGAGCTGTACCGCGGCGACATCGCCCGCGACATCGTGCGTACGGTCCGCAAGCCCCCGGTCGACCCGGAGGCGACCAGGGTGGTGCGGGCGGGCGACCTGACGGCGAAGGACCTGCGCACGTACGGCACGCTCGGCCAGAAGCCGACGAAGATCTCCTACCGCGGGCTCGACGTGTACGGCATGGCGCCGTCCTCGTCGGGCGGTACGAGCGTCGGCGAGGCCCTCAACATCCTCGAGCGCACCGACCTGAGGCCCGGGGCCACCACGCAGGCGCAGTACCTGCACCGCTTCATCGAGGCGAGCCGGATCGCGTTCGCGGACCGGGGGCGGTGGGTCGGCGACCCGGCCTTCGAGGACGTCCCCGTGAAGGGCCTGCTGTCCCAGCGGTTCGCCGACTCGCGGGAGTGCCTCATCAGGGACGACGCGGTGCTGAAGAGCCCGCTCGCGCCGGGCGATCCGCGCAGGCCCAAGGGGTGCGGTGCGGCGGGGACGGCGGCCCCGACGACGTACGAGGGCGAGAACACGACGCACCTGACGGCGGCCGACAAGTGGGGCAACGTCGTCGCGTACACCCTCACCATCGAGTCGACGGGCGGCAGCGGCATCACCGTCCCCGGCCGGGGCTTCATCCTCAACAACGAGCTGACGGACTTCTCCTTCGCGCCCGCCAACCCGGCGGTCCACGACCCGAACCTGCCGGGCCCCGGGAAGCGCCCGCGCTCGTCGATGGCCCCGACGATCGTGCTGGAGGACGGCCGCCCGCTGCTCGCGCTGGGCTCCCCGGGCGGCGCGACCATCATCGCGACGGTGCTCCAGACCCTGACCGGCCACCTGGACCGCGGACTGCCGCTGGTCGAGGCGATCGCGGCGCCGCGCGCGAGCCAGCGCAACGCCGCGACGACGGAGATCGAACCCGGTTTGTGGAACAGCCCGTTGCGGGCCGAACTCGAATCCATCGGCCACGCCTTCAAGAGGAACCCGGAGATCGGCGCGGCGACGGGCGTCCAGCGGCTGCCGGACGGACGGTGGCTCGCGGCGGCGGAGAAGGTGCGGCGGGGCGGCGGCTCGGCGATGGTGGTGGCGCCGAGCGGCAGGCCGTAGCGCCGGCGTGAGCCGCTGCGGGGCTCCGCCCCCGGACCCCGGACGGCGCCGGGCGTACGCCGTGCGGATCGCCCGGTCCAGCACGTTCGGCAGCTGCTCCGGCACGGTCACCGTCT
>NZ_JBSFUB010000058.1:0-45705 GCF_053591575.1 Streptomyces altiplanensis
CGCGTCTTCCGTAGAGCCCGCTGCAGCCCCAACCGCATGACGGTCATCGCCGCTGCCGTCCTCACCCTGGAGCGTCAACGCTGAAAACGCTCAGTTGAGGGCTCAAACTTTCGTTCAGGGTCGGCGGCAAGCTGGTGTTCGGCGGGACGGGATCGTTGGCCGTGCCAGCGCCCTGCGTGGTGGCCCCGTTCACGTGGGCGTGGGCGCCGGTACTGCTTGCGGATGCCGGGACTGCGGTGAACGCACCGCCCAGGGCCGCCGCGGCGAGGGACAGGGCTATGACCGTCTTGCGCATGGTGCTACCTCCCGGTGCGAAAGAAGCTGCTCCTTCCAACCTCACGGGAGTCACGATGAACGCGAGCGGGGTTACGCCGCCTGGGCTACGACGAAACCCCACCTCACGCACCCCCCGGCGCCACCCCGTCGGCCGCCAGGTGCGGGGGTTCAGTTCTTGGTGCCGGCCTTGTTCTCGAAGTGGCGGAAGGCGGTTTCCTGACGCCACTGTGCCGAAGCCTTCGGGCTGCGGTCCAGCAGGCGCTTGCATGCTGCGGTCGGTTTCGCGGCGCCCGCCTGGGCGGTGTCGCAGGCCTTGGCCGGGTGGTAGCCGTCTCTGGTGGGGTTGCCGTGCCACAGGCTTGTGCCGGGGAGGAAGGCGTACTCCAGGGAAGCGCGGGCGAGGTCCTTCAGCTCGGGGTAGGGCAGGTCGTAGGTGTGGGCGGCGTGCTGGTACTGGGCGCTGATGTCGGTGCGGCTGATACCCGGGTCGTCGGTGGCCAGGACGACGGGGACCCCGAAGAGGCGGTAGGTCTCGAAGGGATGCTCCGCGCCTTGCACACCCAGGATCTGGGCGTTGCTGGTGAAGGGCACCTCCACGGCAACCTCACGCCCGGCCATCGTGCGGGCGGTCTCTTCCCAGTGGTCCTCGTGGACCAGGCCCACGCCGTGGCCGATGCGCTCGGCCCGTGCGGTGGTCACGGCCTGCCTGATGTGAGACTTCAGCTCTTCGGGCTTGACCAGCCCGGGCCACACCTCGCCGGCGTGCAGGGTGACGTGCGCCTTGGGGTAGACGCCGCGCAGGTAGTCGATCATGCGCATGTGGAGGGCGTAGTTGCGCAGCGCGTTCTCCCCGTCCTCGGGCTGGACGAGGTTGACGGCGGCGAACCGGTTGTCCCGCTCGGCCAGCCGCATACCCAGAGCGATCTGGGTGAAGACCCGCTGGGAGGTACTGCCCCGGGAAACCTGGGAGACCCACCGCACCGCCAGGTGGCAGCCGGACCCGGCCTTCTTGGTCCCGCAGTGGTTCACGGCCCGGAACTGGCGGTCGGTGGCGTCGGCCTCCTTGCGGGCCGCGGCCACGACCTTGTCGAGCTTCCCGCCGGCGGTGAGCTTGCCGTGCATGCGGGCGAAGTCCGCATCCCAGCCAACCCTGTCCGCCAGCAGGCCCGCCTCCTGCGAGGCGGGGCTGACCATCGTCTCCAGATAGAACTGATTCTGCCTTGCGACACCATTGGCGACCTCCGCCAACAGCTTGCCCCGGTCCTGCCACACCACCGGCCCGAACTTCCCGAACGCGGCAAAGAAATGGTCATGACCATTCCCGCCCGCGGGGAAGTCCTGCATCGACCAAGCCCGCACGATCGCATCACGGAAGCCCCGATCGGTCCGCGCATCCGCCGCCGGCCGGGCACCCGCCTTACAGGACCCGCCCGCGGTGGAAGCCGGGGCGGGGGCCTGGGCGGTCATCGTGGCGGTGTCGATACACAACCCCCTCTGACCGGCCAGCTTCACCAGGAACTCCGTACTCACCGCCCCCGACAGATGGTTGTGCAGATCCGCACCCTTCGGCATACGACGGAAGAAGCTGCGCAACCCCTTGGAGTCACCACGGAGGGAATCCAGGTACTGCGCAGCCCGCGCCTCCGAGGCGCTCACCGCCCGCACCGGGCCGGGCGGAGCATCTGCGGCGTCGGCCGTCGGGGGGAGCAGTAGAGGGGACAGCGCCAGCGTGCTGAGCGTGGCGGCGGTCAGAGCACGGCTCCGGTACACGGAGCGCAGAGAGGAGTCAGTCACGCGGCCATCCAGCTCCCGGTGATCGAGGACTTCGACGGTGAGCGGCCCATCCACCACCGCTGGGCACTGGCCCGGCGCAGTATCAGCAGGCCCGATCAGATTGCCTACTACCTCGCATACGCGCCGGTGGGCACCGGCGTCGACCAGCTCGTGCGCGTTGCGGGGCGCCGGTGGGCAATCGAGGAATGCTTCCAGGCCGCGAAGAACGAGTGCGGCCTGGATGAGTATGAAGTCCGCCGCTACGTCGGCTGGATGAGACACGTCACCCTGGCCGTGCTCGCGCACGCCTTCCTCGCGGTCACGGCAGCACAGGCGGCGGAAAAGGGGGATGCAGAAACGGTTCCACCATGGTCCCGCTCACCGTGGCAGAAGCCCGCCGGCTCCTGGCAACTGGCCCTGCACACCGGCCTCGCCCGCCACTTCGTAACCACGCAATGAGCTGGTCACGCTGGCGGCGAAGGCGTCAGGCCGTCGCCCGGCAATGCCATTACCGGCGACGCCACTCGTTGGAGGGGCGGTCCGCCAAGACCACCCCTGACACGCCATCAGCCAACTACACTGCGGACGGCGCCCCTGACCAGGCCATATAGCGAAACGCTGCTGGAGTACTAGGTACCAGCCCCGGGTTGTTGCTCACGTCCGGCAGGGTCGTGAGCGCAGAGCTGTGACCGGTGTACCAGTCGCACCGGCTCTTGCGGCTCGATGCAGCGCACTGCCGGCAGATGCGGGGGGATCCCGTCGTATCCATCGGCTCTGTGCCGGCCAGGGCGGGAAAGTGCGGGGACACTTCGATGCAGGCAAATGCCGCCGTCACTGAGACCGTGGTCGCCGCCTTCCCCACTGCTCTGCCGACACGTCGGCGAGCTCCTGCCACTGCACCGCCGCGGTGCGCTTTGTCTCCGGTGCGCGGATGAGGGTGTTCGCGACGTAGTGACGATGTCCTGGCGGCCACGGCCACCAGGACATCGTGGGGGCGGGGTGTATATACAGCTGATCGTCACGCGCAGCAGCGGTAATCCTCATGCGGGCCGCATCGGCCAGCCCTTCTGCCCCAGTCGGTCGCTGTTTTCCCAGGTGGAGGAGCGCCCGTGCGCTGCCGCCTCTGTGTCCGGCCTACGCCAGAAGGCCACTGAACACCTCCGTGGGCGCGGGCCTGCGCCCACGGTGTCCTGCCCTTTCCTCCGGTGACTGTACGACACCACGGGCGGCCGGCCGCCCGTGGTGCATTACGTGTGAGGTCACCTCGGGGATACCCGCCGGGCGCATCCTCGCGTACGCCGCTCGCCGGCCAGGTGGGGTGCCGCTCACGTGATCCGGTACCGCTGACCGCAGTCATCACGAGGATCGGCAGGAGCTGGCCGGGAGAGGGGGCGTGGGTTTCCATCACTTGCTGCCGTGGCGGTTTCCCGGCCGAGGTAGCGGGGTGGGGGCTGCCTACTCCCAGTTACAAACCACGTTGAGCATCCCGCTGGACAGGTTGCCGAAACCGGTGAAGAAGACCTTCGCCGGGAGGGCGTATTCAATATTTGGTTCTCGGATGGAGTCGTAGTTGAGGAAGGAGAAGAGCAGCGGGAGGGTGCCGACGATGCTGGCCGTGATCGCTGCGGGGTCAGTGACCTTCTTGTCGGCGGCGGCATAGATGGCCCAGGCCAGGCAGCCGCAGCCCACCACACTGAGCACGAGGGGCACAAACCGCTTGATGACTGCCCAGAGCGTCTGGAGCGGATAGAAGAAGGAGAAGGCCACACTGGTGACTGCGAAGGCGATGATGCCGATGAATGGCGCAATCTCCTTGGTGGCGGCAGCCTTCATAGTCCCCCACGTGAGATCGGCATGGGACATGGCGAAGATGATGACCGATACGGCAACCATGCCCAGGCTGAACTGCCAAGGAGCTTCGCTGCCGAGCACATCACTCAGAATGCTCAGAGGTATAGCCGTGATGAGGGCCAGGGCGGCCCCCACCCGGTACGCCTTCTGCTCCGACTCGCTCAGGTCCAGAAGGCCGGAGCCGTCCGCGTCCTGGTGCTGAGGGGGGAAGGGCTGGGCGCTGGAGTCCTTCTTCAGGAGCTTGTAGAGCAGGGTGACCGGTACTGCGGCCATCAGGGAGACGAGGCTGGCAACGGTCAGCTTTCCATCGTGGGGGTGACCGGCGGCTTTGGCGATCCACGCCCACAGCGTGTTCAGGGGGCCGAGGGGAAGTTCCGTGTTCATCAGGTCGGCGAAGCCGTGGACGGCGTCCTTGAGCAGCGCGAAGAAAGCGTCCAGGAGCTTTTGGGCGGTGTCCAGCAGGTGGATGACGAACTTTTCCACGTTCGTGAGCAATTCGGTGACGCTCTGGCTCTTCAGCCTGCCGTGATCCTTCAGAACGTCCTGGAAGGTATCCAGGAGGCTGCTGGCGACGTTGACGATGTCGTCCGCGTTGGTCTTGAGTTGATCGATCAGGGAGTGCCCGGCGCCTTGCCCTTCCTTGGGCGTGGGCAGGTCCGGCAACGTCGGGCGGGCGGTGGTCACCTTGTCCGTGAGCCAGTTCTGCTGAGCTCCGCCGGTGCTCCCCGGATCGCTCCCGCCACTGCCTTTCTTCGCTTCGTCGTGCAGCACGGACAGCTTTTTGTCGCCGCCCTGCTTCTTCAGTTCCGTGCGGGCCTGCTCGAACAACTGGGCCATGTTCTCCTTCTGACCGGTGATCCAGGTGTCCACAGAGCTCTGGACCTTGGTCAGACCACCGCTGATAATCGGGTCCACCTGACCGAGCGCCTTCTCGAAAGCCATCTTGGTGTTCCAGATGTGGTCGAAGCTGAACAAGGCTTTCAGCCAGTCGATGACCTCCCCGATCGCCACGCCGATCCGGTGGAAGACGCCGGCGACGAAATGGCCGGCTTCCTCGATGCCCTTGAACGCCACCTTGACGCCTTGGATGAACTCGGAGCCGATCTTCAGGACCAGATGTACCGTGCCCTCCACGAAATTGAACGCGGCTTTTCCAAGCTGGACGGCACCGTCCTTCAAACCCTGGTAGATGTCACCGGCCGTGTGCTGTACAGCGTTCCATGCGTCGGAGAAAATGTTCCACTGCCCGCTCTGGTCCGCGTAGAAGGCGGCGAGGTCTTCCTCGGTCTGCAGAACACCGGTCTCCCATGGTTCATCGTCGGACATGCTCACCCACATGCCGGCCGGCCTGTCCTCAGTGTGCCCGTCCCAGGCCGCCCCGTTCCCAGCGGGTTTGCCCGCATGCAGGGCCAGTCCCTGCGCGGCGGCCTGCCGGATCACGGTTGCGGCTGCCTTGGCGTGCTCTGGTGACAGGCCCGGCTTCAGTTTGCGCAGCGCGGTGCCGCTCTCGTCGAACTTCTCCAGGCCGCCTCCAGGGTTGGTGGGATTGAGCGTGCCCTTCCCCGTCAGGTAGGTATGCATGCCCAGGCCGGGCTGGAGCGGCTGGGTGACCGGAGTGGCCGCCTTGGATGTGGCGGTCAGCTCCAGCCGGGGCACGGCCAGGCCGTTGGGCGTCACCGAGATCGTCACCCGTCCCAGAGCGTCCGTGCACAGTTTCACCGGCTCTCCCGGGGCCACCCGCTGGGCCTTGCCCTGGTAGAACACCTCGCACGCCGAGGAGCCGGCGCAGACGCTGAGCGCGACCTCGGTGTTCGCTAGAGGGGCATCCCTGTCACTGAACAGCACCGCCTCGACCCGGTGCCGGCTCACCTCGAAGATCTCATTGGACGGCCCGTGGACGTCCACCTCACGCCACAGTCCTGTGCCGCTCTTTCCCTCGCCGTAGTCCTGGACCTTCAGCCGCAGGCGCCGATCGCTGTCCTGCGCATAGAACAGCGCCGCTTGCTTGGTGGTGAACGACGAAGACGCCGACAGCGCCTTCACCCCCTGAAGGACAGGCACGGCCGGACTCCACTTGACCCTGTCGACGGCATGTCCGGTGTTGCACTGGCGTATCAGCCACACCGTGCCCTTCTCATCGAGCGCGTACAGCTTCCACCACCGCATCAACCCGGCAGGCCCGGCAGGCCCGTTCTTCCACGCTCTGCTCGCAACCACCTCTCGCAGCTTCACACCCGCCATGGGAAATGGAATTTCTTCCCCGCCTTCAATTTCCTCTCCACCGTCATACGATTTCACACGGACCGTACCGTTCGATTCCTGCACGAGGAAATCAAAAACGTCACGGGGCCCGCCCTCGAATTCTTTTTCATGACTGAACGCCGACAAGATCTTCGCGGAACCCTTGGGGCCCAACCAAAAGCTGCTTTCCGGGGAATGCGGCGCCTTGACGTCTATCCGCAGCCCTTCCTCCTTGGTGTATATCCTGCTCGCGGCCGTCGCAGCGAACTCCGAATCGCCGACGACTCCCTCCACGGATTCACTGATGTGCCTGCTCTGGCCGTATGTCAGCAAATCTGTCCGGTCACCTGCGGTCCTCACCGAGACGGTGCCGGCCTGCATACCCACACCGGTCCTGTCGTAGGTAAGCTCTCTCGAGCTGGAAAGATGACCGGACTTCAAGCCGGGGCGCACCTCGCCGCCGTAACAGAGGACCGGATCCTCCCAGTTCTTTCCGTCATCCTCCAACGCCGACGAATACAGTTTCTTG
Source organism: Streptomyces altiplanensis (assembly GCF_053591575.1). Classification (NCBI taxonomy): domain Bacteria; kingdom Bacillati; phylum Actinomycetota; class Actinomycetes; order Kitasatosporales; family Streptomycetaceae; genus Streptomyces; species Streptomyces altiplanensis. The sequence goes on from NZ_JBSFUB010000058.1 coordinate 6,671, forward strand.
TCGGCCACGAAGTAGCATGTTATCGCCTTCACGTCCGGATTTTCCCTGTCGAACTTCCGGTCAATGGCAACTGCCACCTCGGTCGGTTCGTAATCCTGGTGCAAGTGCGTCACCGACCATCCAGTGGCCGAATCCGGGTCGAAACGCACATGTACCAGCCGGCGCCGTGAATTTTCTTTGCGCTCAACGATCAGCGCCTCGTGCGCATGCCCACCATCAACCCGCTCGCCGCTGTCGACGATGATGTTCTCGAACGCTGCGATCGCATTAGGGCTCGAAACGTCAACGGGAATTCCTTCTGCTATTACCAAATCCTGAGACAGAATCTCGCTGACGGAAAAACGTGCCGGGACAGCAGCGGAAGCCGTGGCGTTCTCAGCGGGAATCATGGTAGAGAGCACACGAATCACTCCTAAAGGATGGAACGGAACAGGCAGCGAGCATGGGCCGGGGAGCTTTTCCCGGTGGGGCTTGCGGCCTCGCCCCTTGACGCGTCATACGCGCTGCCGCAGGACCCATGCCTCTACGCTTCTCCGCCTGTTGAGCCCCTGCCTGATCTGTTACTCCATTCGAGTGGCGACCCCAGCGGCCCGTCACCCCAGACATCAACTGCCGTTTACGCCTTCGCTCCTGGCGTGCGCACCGTCGGCGAGAGGCGCCTGCGGCGCGGCTTCACCGAAGGACTGGCGCTCTTCACCGCCGGGGCCGCCCTGGTCGCCCTGGTCACCCTCCTGGGCGGGATCACCACCCGCATGCCCCCCATGGCCGTCGCCGGATGGATCTTGCTCGCCGGGGTCGCGGCGCTGGTGCACCAGCTGATCGTGGGCCTGGCCGCGATGCACTCCGGCTGGTTCCCCGCCTTCGCCGTCACCTTGATCTTCCTGCTCCTGGGCCTGCTGCTGCACCTGCCGCCCCTGGCCCTGGCCCTGCTGGTGGGATACGTCGCCGCGACCGGCCCCGCCTTCGCCGACATGGGCTACGACCTCAAAGCCGGCTGGCTGCTACGCGCCGACGCCCGCCCCTGGCTGCCCTACGAACAGGCCGGGCGCCGCCAGCAGTACCTCTCCCAACTCATCGGTTTCGCCGTCGCCCTCACCGCCGTCGCCCTGCTGTGGCAACCCTTCTTCTCCCAGGGCCGTCTGCCGCCCCTGGCCAAGGTCTACACCGCGCCGACGCCCAGGATTGGCGCTTTGCGTCCTCCTTGGTCTCCGGCCTCGAGGGTCTGGGCCGCGGCGACTCCCGGGGGCCAGGAGCCGGAGGCCGGCAGGAGGCGGGAGTCGAAGACCCGGTAGGGCACCCAGCTGTCGACGGCCAGCCCGATCACCGCCCCGCCCAGCACGGGCCACACCAGGTCGGTGCGGCCCAGCAGGAAGGGGACGGCGATGGGCAGGATCAGGGAGTTGGCGGCGGCGAACGTGGCCCCCGAGACCGCTGACTGCACCAGGTTCTGCCGGTGCCGATCCCGCATCCCCGACAAGGCGGCCACCGGGATCGGGCCGATCAGCATCGCCATCAGCGCGCCGAGACCGCGCGCCAGATTCCTGATCACGCTGTAGTGATACGGGCACCAGGGCTCTTGCCTTGAGGCTCGACCTGATACCTGAGCCCAACTGGACGCAGACGTTCACCGCAGGAACGATTCCCTCGGCTGGCCCATGGATGACCGCCAAGGCGCCCGGCAGCGCGGCCAAGACGCACAGTGACGGCTGAGTTGAAGCCTCCCGCCCCCGCCGGCGGCCGTTTGGGCTGGCACCTGCACTTCGCCGCGCCGGACGGAACCGGCACGCAAACAGCAAACTCGCACGGTCGTCATCTGCACGATGACCGCGCTGACAATCGTCGTCGCCAATCCGGCCAGCTGGGGCGAAGCGCGTGAGGACGGGTCCCCGTCGGCGCCACGATCACCTCTGACGCCTTCGGCCCGGTGTGCCCTGGTTCCCGTACATTCTCGCCGCCGCGGCGATGCTCTTCGCCATCTCCACCGTGCTCACCTGGGGCTCCTACGGCCTCAAGGCCTGGACGTACCTCTTCGGCCGCAGCAAGGCCAGCGAGCTGACCTACGAGGTGATCTGCGCCCTGTTGCCGTCGCCGGTTCGCTGCTGACACTGCAGACCCTGATCGACAAGGCCGTGCCGTTCAGGCTCGCCGTCATCCACATCATCGGCCTGTACCTGCTCGCCCCGGTCGTCAAGCGCGAACTGAACTTCTTCCTGCAGTCGTCCGCGCCCGCAAGGCCTGCGAGATCGGCGACGCCGACGAAGACCAGGAGCCGGTGAAGACCACCGTCTCGGCGGCTGCCCGGCTGGCGCGGCGTACGGCGCACACGGCCGGGGCGGTGCTCCGTCTCCTTCCACACCCTGACCGAAGGTCGGGGACGACAGACACAGGCAGTGGAGGCGGTGACAAATCTCGGTCCCGCATCGCGACGGGCTGGCATAGGGGCCCGGTCCATGAACGTAAACAGAGTCCCGGGCACCCCGGAGGTCAAAGACGTGTGCCAGATCGGACCGCTGACGTACCACCAGGGGTACGTGCTCGGGAAGGGACCGCCTCCTCGTCGGGCACTTCTCACTCGTAGATGTCGCCTGGGGGGCTTATCGCGGCGACCCTGCCTGGGCCGGAAGGTGCCCCGGGGCGCGGATCGGCGGATGTCGTGGTCGCTGCTGCGACCCGCCCGCTGTCCTTGCCGGTTTCAGCGCACTGGTGCCTTCACCATGGGAAGGGTGCTGGCCCTTCTACTGGCGGTGGCCAGTTCGGTGATCAACGGCGCTGCTGACTTCGCCGGGGGCGTCGCTTCCCGTGGCGGGCAGGCGCACCGTGTGGCAATGGTTTCCGCGCCCGTCAGCCTGGTCCTCGTCGCTGTCGCCGCCCTGGTGGCCGGTGCCCGCTGGAGCACGACCACCCTGGTCTTCGGTGCCGCCGGTGGTCTGACGGGTCTGGTGGCCATCGTGCTGCTCTACCGGTGTCTGGCCTTGGGACCGATGAGCGTACTTTCCCCGTTGACCGCTTCCCTCAGTGTTCTCGTCCCTGTAGTTGCGGGTCTGCTGCAGGGTGAGCGCCCCAGTCCTGCGGCGGTCACCGGCATCGTGCTGGTTCCCGTGGCGGTGGTGCTCGTGAGTTTTGTGCCGGACGGCAATGTGAAGCGTCCCACGGCGGCCGCGGTGCTGACCGCGTTCGGCGCGGGCGTCACTCTGGGCGGGGAGTCCATCCTGCTCCAGCACGCCCCCCGCGACAGTGGTCTGGCCCCGCTCATCGTGATCTACGCCGTCTTCAGCGCTGTCATCGTCGGGGGGAGTCTGTTGTTGCCCGGCAGCCGGTCGGTGCTGCCGCAGCGGCCGGGTCTGGCTGCTGCCTCGGGCGCCGGGTCCGCCGCGGCCGGCATCTCACTGCTCCACGCTGTGCGCCACGGGCAGCTCACCGTGGTCGCTGTTATCAGTGCCCTCTATCCCGTCACCACCGTGCTGCTGGCCCGCTTCGTGCTGCACGAGCGGCTGCGGCCCATCCGTCTGGCCGGCCTGGCTGTGGCGCTCGCCGCCATCACCCTGCTGGCCGTGGGCTGACGGCCTTCCCTGCGTTTGTCCTGCCCGTGTCTGCGCTGCTGTCGGCGGGCGCTGCCTGGTCGCCGGATGCTCACCTGATCGGTGTTCGTCTCGTGGCAGGAGCGCTTTGTGCGGAGGAGGCTGATGAGGCGCGGGTGGGATGCACTGCGCAGCCGAGCAGGATGGGGCAGTGCATGACGGATGGGCAGCTGACGGTCGCTCTGACCTACGACCTCCAGGGGCAGCCGCCACCGGGCGGCGGTGGGGATGCGGCGTTCGACGCGCCCCAGACTGTTGCGGCCATCGGGAGGCACTCGGCACGCTCGGCTACCGGTGTGTTCGCGTCGGCTGCCTGCCGGAGCTGATGGCGCGCCTGTGCGGGGAGAGCGGTGGGATCTGGTCTTCAACATGGCCGAGGGGCATTACGGGCGGCCCGGGAGGCGCAGGTACCCGCGCTGCTGGAGGAATTCGGCATCCCTTACACGCTGTCCGATCCGCTGACGATGTGCGTCGCCTTGCACAAGCCGACGGCCCAATGAGCGCCTCTCGGGCACCGCTTGAAGCTGGCAGCACCGGTCGTCCGGTCGTCACACCGAAGAAGGCGTACGACGCCGCAGATCGAGCGTCGCGCAATGAAACGAACCACCCAGACTTTGCACATGCTGGAACGGGCAGGGGATCGGGTCGAAGCCCAGCCCACTCAGCAGCGCGTGCATGTCGTCGTCGGCCGCTTCCACCAACACCCGCTCGGAATCCAGCACCAGCGCGTTCATATTGACCCAGCCGCTGGTCATGTAGAGCGGCGGCCACGACCGCCTGGCCGGCATGGGAGCCGGCACCAGCTCCCATGCGCCCAGAGGGGAATGCCGCAGCCGCTCGGGCCGGACACGCTCCGGGTTGTACAGGGCCAGCCCTTCCCGCAACGGACAGAGACTGGCATCGATGTGCATCGCATGGGGGTCGTCCAGTTCAACGAGGTGGACGCGGTAGTCGGGGCCGAGCCGCCATTGCAGATGGGCGAGTCCGGCAGGGTTGGTCACATGACTGAGCTGACCGAGCACCACACCGCCACCGAGGCGGAGGAAGTCGGCGGCGTCCCAGGCCGGCCGGGCATTGTTGAGCACCCATTCCCGGTTCCTACCAGGCGCTGCGTCATCACTCAGCAGGCAGGCAGTGCCGCGGTGGACATCCGCCGGCAGCCACTGCGCGCCCTCCTGTTGCAAACGCCGCAGCAGAGGCATATACGCCTGCATCTCGTGCCGTCGGCTGCGCCAGGCCATCGGCGCCTCGATGATGCGGTCACCGGCAACGAGCAGCCCATCGCGAGGCATGGCCGCGCTGTAACCGCCGACCGCCGCCCAGTTCACATGCTGGGGACGGAGCACACGGACACCACACGCCGAGAGAACGTCAGCGAGTTGGTCCAGCTCCCGCTCAGCCCCCTCCACGACCCCGGCCGGAAACGGATTACCAGAAACGAATCTGCCCCAGTGCTCGCGTGGCATGGTGGCCTGAACCATCGCGTCGTCCTCCGCGGGGAACATCGCCCCGTGCGCAACGCCGACAATCACCTCCTCCAGCGGTGACCACTCGTCGTCCGAACCGATCCGTCCCCGAGACGGTGTATCGGGGATCAGCTGCTTCACCTCGCTAGTCACACGCCCACCATGTATGGCATGCATGCTTCGTGTATTGAGACACGCCCAGACCTCCGCGTGAGTGGCGGCGGGTAGAAGAGACCACCCTGAGCGAGGGCGTTCGCGGCCAAGCCGCAGCTGCTGGCCTTGAGGGCTGGTCCGCGCGGCGCGTACCGGGCCAGCTCCTGCCGATCCAGATGTGGCACACGCCCCACTGCCGTCATTGGATCACCATGCAGATCGACTGGGAGGCAGGCTCCCGGCGTATCAAAGAACAGGACGCGTGGGCCAGGGGCGTCTTCCCGGCCGCGCAGGAACGCCTGAAACAGGCCGCTGCCGCGATCGAACCGGGCACGCCTGATCAGCCGTTCATCGATGCCCTGACTGAACTAGTCCAGGCGCAGGCCGGCACCACCGGCTTCGTCGTCCTCCACGAGTGGGCGGAGATCCTGGAGCGGCACTTCCCGCCCCAACTGCCCGACCCCGACCACACCACCGAGTAGGCCGGCCCGCCTCCGCTCATCCCGGGGTGGAGGGGCGCCGGATGTCCGCGTACACCCGCGCCCTGACCCCCCTCTCCCCGGGAACGTGCCAGACCGGGGTGATCCCGGAGGTCGCCCACTGCTGCTGGAGGCCCTGCATCACCGCTACGACCGTTTCCTGTGGGCGGCAATGATGTCCAGGACGACCAAGCCGGGCTCGGCGATGTGCTGCTCATCGATCCCCATGCTCCCAGCGACGGACCTGCCAGCCGTCCGGTTCGCCGGCGGTGGGAGAAGCATCCGTACGAGGGAGTCCGGTCGTCGACTGGCCCGGTGCCGGTCGCGCGGGGCGTGCCTTGGCCGTAGACAGGGAGATGCAGCTGCGTCCGCTGACAGGACCGGGCGGACTGCGATGCCCCATTGTCGGGGAGCCGTGCCACCTCCCCCGAGCGGCACGGCTCCCTACCCGGAGCGAGGACCTGGTGGTGCTGCACCCGCCGGTGGAGCCGATGCTCGCCCAGGCCCGGGAGACCGTGCCCGGGCCCGGTGCCCTGCCCGGTGGGATCGCGTTCGAGGCCAAGTTCGACGGTTACCGGTGCTTGCTGTTCACCCCGATCCGGCAGGGTGGGCCGACGTTGTTGCAGTCGCGGCGCGGCCCACTCATCCAGCGGCACTTCCCCGACCTGGTAAGCGCGGCAGCGCACCTGCCGCCCGGCCTGGTCCTCGACGGGGAGCTCGTCGTGTGGCACCAGGGGCGGTTCAGCTTTGAGGCGCTGCAGCGCCGCGCGGTCTCGGGCGGTCGCACTGTCGAACAGCTCGCTGCCACCTACCCCGCGCACTACATCGCCTTCGACATCCTCCAGGCGGGCGGCGAGGAACTGCTGAGCGAGCCGTACGAACGCCGCCGCGCCATCCTGGAAGCGCTGTTCGCCGACCAGGGCCTGACAGCGCCATGGACGCTGTGCCCGATGACCACCAACCCGGCTGTCGCTCACGAGTGGCTGACCTCCTGGACCGAAGTGCCGGGGGTGGAGGGGCTGGTGATCAAGGGACTCGGTCAGCGCTACATGCCTTCGGCGAGAGGCTGGTTCAAAGTCCGCCGACGCAACACCACCGAAGCGATCATCGGCGCTGTGACGGGCAGCCTGCACCGTCCCCAGCTTCTCCTCCTCGGACGCTATGACGAACACGGAGTCCTGCGCCTGGTCGGCCGGACTGTGCCGCTGGGGCCGGACGCGGCCCGCCAGCTCGCCGGCCATCTTGACTCCGCCGCGCCCGAACATCCGTGGACCGGCGTGCGGTTCTCCTCTGCATGGGGCTCACGCGAACCCATGGGCGCCGTTCTCGTCCGGCCGGAGCTGGTAGCGGAAGTGGCCGCCGACACGGCCATCGATCGGGGCGCCTGGCGCCACCCACTGCGCTTCGTGCGGCTTCGCCTGGACGTCACGATCGGCGACGTGCCCAGCTTCGGCGAGGGCACCACCGCCGCGGCCGGCTGAAGCGTCCCGGTCAGGGCCCGGGACCCGTCCCACGTGACGCAGTACGCGCCCACGCGCCTCGGGCGGTTTGCCACTGCGGGTCGGGTTCACCCGACCCAGTAAGGTTCCCTCCATGACGTTCCAGCAGAGGTCCGAAGGGTAGAGCCGGGCCCTGGAGCGGGCTGGGCAGATCGCTGCTGTCCTGCAGCCGAGGGCCCTGTGCACGCAGATGCACTGGGGCAGAGGATTCACGCGGAGCGGCAGAACGAAGCAACAGCCTGTTCCGGCTTGTTCTGTGTGCTGTCCGGTTCGCGCTCTAACAACCGCCCTCATGCGGTGGCGTTAATGGAGGCGGTGCCGTCCCAGCGCCTCTTGGGCCGGTCTGTGGTTGCTGTCGTGCCGTCTACCGGGGCTGGAGTGTGCGATGACGGCGGAACCTCTGATACGCCCGGCTCGTGAGGCGGGGCAGGTCCTGGCCGATGCCTTCGAGTTGATCGGGCCGGGTCTGCGGGAGGCGGTCGCCCGGCTCCCGGACCGGATACGGCAACCGGTGGGAGTCCACCTGGGATGGTGGGACGGCTCGGGCCTACCCCTGGACGGCGGGCGGGCGGGGAAGATGATCCGGCCCGCACTGACCCTCCTGGCGTGTAACGCGGTCGGCGCACAGAGCGCGGCGGGTGCGCCGGCGGCCGTGGCAGTGGAACTGGTGCACAACGCCTCGCTGCTTCATGACGATCTCATCGACCAAGACCGGATGCGCCGCGGCAGGCCGGCGGTGTGGGCAGAGTTGGGGATGCCGGCCGCGGTGCTGGCCGGGGACGCGTTGTTTTTCCTCGCCATGCAGGTCCTGGCTTCCGCTCCGCCGCCGCTGGGCACGGCAGGGGTGGAGGAGCTCACGGGCGCGGTGCAGGAGCTGATCGAGGGCGAGTACACCGACGTCCTGCTGGAGGAAGCACAGGCGGCGACCGCGGCGGAATCGGAGGCGATGGCAGCGGGCAAGACCGGTGCGCTGATCGCCGCCGCGTGCGCGTTGGGCGCCCTGGCCGGCGGCGCGGACACCGGCGGCGTAGGGCATCTGCGGGCGTTCGGGGCCCATTTGGGACTGGCGTTTCAGTGGGCGGATGACCTGCTGGGCATTTGGGGCGATCCTCATCGCACCGGCAAGCCGGCCGGCTCCGATCTGCGCGCGCGCAAGAAAACGCTGCCGGTGACCGCCGCGATCACCACCGGCGGTACTGCGGGCCGGGAGCTGGCCCGCCTGTACGCCGACACCGAACCGATGTCGCCCGCCACGGTGCGCCGGGCCACCGACCTGCTTGAGACGGCGGGCAGCCGGGACTCGGCCCTGCGAGAGGCCGAACGGCATATCGCGACAGCCCTGCACCATCTGCACGCCGTCAACCCGCCCGCCGCCACCGCGGCCGAACTGTCCCGCCTGGCCCGCCTGACGATCAACCGCGACAACTGAACCGCTCTCGTACCCGACACAAGGAGACGCGATGAAGCTGACCGAACTGCTCGGTGTCCACCTGGACGAGATCCCCATCTGGCCGGTCGTACCGCTGAAGCGGCACCCCGCCTCGGACGAGATCGAAGACATGTCCCTGGACTGGGCGGTCAGCCGCGACTTGGTTGAGCGGGACTCGCCCCAGGCGCACTCACGACTCGGCGGAACCCTCGCTGACTGCATGCCCTACGGTGACGCGAAAGCCGCCCTGGCCTTCGCCTGGTGTGGATGAGCCGGTTGTTTTCCTGGTGGGGGTTGCTTTTTCTTCGGTTGGTCGTTGGGTTCGTCGGTGGCGGTTTGGTTGTTCAGGTGCTGCCTTAACTGACGAGTCAAGCCGGGGTGTTACAAGGGATGGGTGTGGGGGAGCGGGGCGGATTACGTCTGGTCGCGGGCGGGCTGTGCGGCCCCGATGCTGGGGCGGATCCGTGGGTGTTCCAGGCGCAGTGCGCTCAGACGTTCGCCAGGACGTGGGTGGTGCGCGGCTTCTCTCCGGCGACGGTCCGTGGATATACCTCCCTCCTCGCTCGTGTCCTGGGGCGTTTCGATTGCCCGGTGTGGGCGGTGGAAGCGGACGACGTGGATGAGATGCTCCACGCGCTGGCGGTGGCGGGCCTGGCGGCCGGTACGCGCCGGCAGTACCTGCAGATGCTGCGCGCGTTCCACGCTTTCGTCGCCCAGCGGCACGCGGCCCAAATCCGTGCCGCCTTCGGGGTTTCGGTCGGTGGGGGCGGGTTGGATCGCTTCAACCGGGTGCGGCATGCCGGGGACGACGCTGCGGTGGGGCTGCCTCCTGGCAGGGAGCGGCTGGATGCGTTCTTCTCTTTCGCCCGGTCCCAGGTGGCCGTCGCGTCCGACTATTGGGCCATGGCGCGGGACTACGCCATGCTGCGCACGCCGTACCTTTCCGCGGTCCGGGTGAGTGAGCTGGTGCGTCTGGACCAGGCGGATGTGCATCCGGGGCGGGGCCGGTCGGGGAAGCTGCATGTGCGGTTCGGGAAGGCGGCGAACACTTCGGGGCCGCGGCCGCGGTGGGCACCGATGCTGGAGGGCCTGGACCAGATCCTGGCCTGGTATCTGGCGGATGTCCGCCCGTTGTTCCCCGCTACCGCGCCACTGTTCTGCGATGACGATGGACAAGCACTGAAGACGGGTACGGTCCGGGCCCGGCTGGCCCGGCTTCTTGACCTTGAGGCAGCGGACGGGGGTGACCGGTTCACCCCGCACGCGCTGCGCCGGGCGTGCGCGACGCACCAGTACGAGGCGGGCATGGATCTGATCGCCGTGCAGCAGCTGCTGGGGCACCGGCATATCGCCTCCACGATGGCGTATGTGAAGCCGTCGCAGAGGTTCGTTGAGGATGCCTGGCGGCGGGCCACGGACGCGGCGCTCCGCGTGCTGGCCGGCTGACCGGAGAAGGAGACGGCTGTGACGGGATCAGGAACGGTGCTCCGCGCGCTGCCCTTGCCGGGCGTTTCGTGGCGGCTGCGGATGGCCGCGGCGGAGCGTGGCGTGTGGACTGCAACGCAGCTGCGCAGGCTGCTCGCGCAGAAAGCAGGGCTGGAGCTCTCGGCGGCCTCGGTGTCCGCGCTGTTCACCAAGCAGCCCTCACAGGTGAAGTTGTCCACTCTGGCTGCTCTGTGCGCGGCCTTGGACTGTGCTCCCGGGGATCTCCTCATGCTGAGCCCCGCGGCAACCGCCCCACAACCGGTGCCGGCGCCGCAGGAGGGAACTGGCGGCGGCCCGGCGGTCCCTGTCCTTCCGGCCACCGGGGCACGGTCCCTTCCTCCGCTGTGACAGCAAGGCCTGGCGGCGCTCTCGCTGCCGTGGAGGTGTGAGCGCATGGCGGTGTCTGTCGGCCCGGTCCAGCACCGCTGTCCGGGCTGCGCGAAACGGCGCCGGCTGCATCCCGGTTCGGGCTTGTGCGCGTGGTGCCTGCGCACGTGCCCGGGCTGTGGTGGCGGCAGGCGGGCAGCGGACGAGACCTGCGCGGCATGCTGCCGCCGGGCTTCGGGCCGGCCCGCGCGCGGGCCGTGCCAGCGCTGCGGACGCCGACGCACGCTGGAGGCCGAGACACAGTGGTGCCGTCCGTGCTCCGACCCGGCCACCGCCGAGCCGGTTGTCGCCTGCACACGATGCGGTGTTCCTGCCCAGTGGTCGCGCGGCATGTGCAAGCCCTGCTACGAGACCTCCCCGCACACCGTGCAGACCCGGGCCACCAGCTGGGCACGCCGCATGCCCCACCCGCCCACCTGGTGGGACACCTTCACCACCCACCTGCTCACGCACCGGCACGCCTTCTACGCCGCCGACGCCGTCACCCACACCGGCGGCCTGATCCTCGATACCGGCACCACCAACCCGGGCACCCTCCTCAGCCAGGCACAGCACACCACCCCCTGGCTGGTGCGGCCCCTCACCGACTTCTTCCACACCCACCAGCTCCTCGAAGCCCCCAAGGCAGCCGAGGAAACGAAAGCCGCTCTCCGCCGGGAACGCCGCATCCAAGCCGTGCCAGCCCCCATGCGCCCAACCGCCCGTGGCTTCGCGCGGGCCCTGCTGGCCCAGCGGGAGCGCGCCGCCGCTCTGGGCCTGCGCCCGAACCGGTTGAAGACCATCGAGATCCGCCTCGACACCGTCCGGGACCTCGCTCTCCACGCCACAGGCCGGGGCCACCGGACCTGGGCGTCCTTGACCACCGGCGACCTGGAGGCGTTCCTCGCCCAAAACCCGGCCCGCAGAGCGTCCTGGCTCACGGGCCTGCACCAGTTCTTCGCCCACGCCCACCGCACCGGAGCCGTTCTGCACGACCCGGCCGCCTCCCTCGACGCCCCGCAGCAGCGCGGCTTCAAAGGCGCCACCCTCACCCTTGACGAGCAGCGCATCCTCTACCACCGCTGGAGCGGCCACGGCGAGACGCACCCGCACGAAGCGTTCATCGGCCTGGCCGCGCTCCTTCACGCGGCAACAACCACCGAACTGCGCCTCCTCACCCTCGATGACCTCACCCCCGCCCACCGAGCGGTGCGCTTCCCCGGACGCTCCGTCGACCTCGTATTCGATACGGCCACGTGGCACGCGCTGACGAGCTGCCTCGACCACCGAGCCCGGCTGGGCACGGACAACCCGCACGTCCTGGTGACACGCCTGACCAGAACCACGAGAGCACCCGCCGGAGCAGCACACATCCGTGACAGCCTGGCCCAAGTCGGCCTGCTGCCCCGCATCCTGCGTTCGACCCGGCTGCTCACCCTCGCCGACGAGCTCGACATCAAACAGCTCACCGCAGCACTGGGGATGTCCTATGCCGGAGCCGCCCACTACGTGTAGGCCTGCCGACCCGGCGCTCGGACGGCCAGCTGTCAGGCCCGGGACTTTCAGCCGGTGAGGCAGGGATATCTCCGAACCGCAGAAGGGCCGAGTTCTCCCGCCGCCCTCCGGTCACGGCGCCCGGGAGCTCGGTCCCGGCGGGCGGCGCCCTTCACGACCAGCGCCCCGGCGAGCCCACCCTGGGCGGGACTCGGCCGGCGGCACGCCCTGACCAGCCGGCGGGCGACACCCGGGTCCGCGGTGCAGCGCGGACAAGGTTGAGGCGTCCACGTCTTTCAGTGGGCGGTTCGTGAGGTGATGTCTGTTCCGGGCTTGGCTACTGCTTCCGGCTGAAGGTGCCGGGCTCGGCTTCAGCAAGAATTCCCAGTGTGACCAGGCGTTTCATCTTGGCGCGAGTGCGTTCGACGTGCTTCGGCAGGAGCTCGAAGTCGAGGGCCTCGCAGATATCGCGGGCCCTCAGTGGGCCGGTGGCGTCGTTGAAGACGGCGGGGATGCGCGGGTAGTCCGGGTGCTCGGGCAGTTCCCAACTTCCTGATGGATCGGCCGCCTGGGTCGGGATGCGGTCGGCTAGGCCGGTGACGGTCGTGCGGGTGATGGCGAGGTGCTCCAGACGCAGCTCGGCCTCGCGGAGCTGGTCCTGCAGGGCATCGATCCGGGTGCGGAGTTCGTCGGCCAGGGTCCGGGCAGCGTCTTCCTGAAGGTCGAGTGCTTGAAGGAGCGGGTTCAGGTTCACGCGCCGGCCGCCTGCGGATCACGCCAGGTGAGCGTGGTCGTGTCGGTGAGCCGTCGGGCCATCACCTGAGTCATGGCCCAGTAGACGCGCGAGGCGGAGGAGGCCGGGCGGTGTTCGTAGTCGCGGACCAGACGCCGGTGCAGTATCAAGATCCCGAAGGTCTGTTCCACCCGCCACCGCTTCGGCTGCGGCACGAAGCCTTTCTCCTCGGGGTTGCGCCGGACGATCTCGACGTCGATGCCGAGTCCGGCCCCGTGCGTGACGACCTGGTTCTTGAAGCCCTGGTCGACCAGGGCCTTGCTGACCGAGCCGCCGGCCGCGACGGCGACCTGGTCGAGCAGAGTGATGCCGGCAGCGTTGTCGTGGACACTCGCGGCCAGCACGGTGACGGCGATGACCAGGCCGAGGACGTCCACGGCCAGGCCACGCTTGCGGCCAGGCACCCGCTTCGCGGCGTCTTTGCCCGTCGTGACCGCGGGGACCCCTGCCGCCGCCCGGACACTCTGGGTGTCCAGGATCACCAGGGTCGGGTCCTCTAACCGCCGGTTCCTCTCCCGCACCTGGCAGCGCAGGAGTTCATGGATCTGCTGGTCGGTACCGTCGTCCCGCCAGGCGGCGAAGTAGTAGTACGTCGCGCTCTTCGGCGGCAGATCGTTCGGCAGGAGAGCCCACTGACAGCCGGTCCGGGACTGGTAGAGGATCGAGTTCACGATCTCCCGAAGCGGATAACGCCCCTGATGCCCACTGACCGAGCGATGCCGGGCCTTCCAGGCGGTGAGCACTGGCTCGATCAACGCCCACTGCTCGTCGGATAAGTCGCTCTGGTACGGCTTGCGTTCACTCACTCCGCCCACCCCAGCAGCCCACCGACACCAGACCGGCACGTTCCGGCTTCGCTCACACCATCAGGCGACGCCAGAACCGCTCATAGCCTCACGAACCGCCCACTGAGGCGCGCTGCGATCTGCTGGAGCGCCAACTCGAAGCCGTCGAACGCCCAGCGGCTCTGCCCCACTCCCTACCGCAGCGCATGCCCAAGATTCTCGTAGTGGACGACCAACCCGACAACCTGCTCGCCATGACAGCCGTACTCGAGACGCTGGACCAAGAACTCGTCACCGTCTCCTCCGGCCGCGAAGCGCTCAAGGCGCTGCTCCACCACGACGACTTCGCCGTCATCATCATGGACGTGCAGATGCCCGAGATGGACGGCTACGAGACCGCAGCCCACATCAAGCGCCGCCCCCGCAACCGAGACGTGCCGATCATCTTCCTCACCGCGATGGGCGTCGACCCCGAGCACACCGCACGCGGGTATGCCGCCGGCGCAGTCGACTACATCAGCAAACCCTTCGACCCCTGGGCTCTGCGCGCCAAAGTCGCCGTGTTCACCGAAATCCACCTCGAACGGCGGGTGAGCTAAAGCTTCGAATGCCGCCCCGGCTGCGCCAACTGCCTGACCTGTGGTTTCGCCGGTTCGAGGGCGGGGAGTGGCGTGTGGGGAGAAGTCGGAGGCCTCCCCGATCTAGTCACCGCCGCGGAGTAGTTGCCGCACGGTCTGGGTCCTCGACGGCGAGCTCGTCGTGTGGCTGAGTGCGTGACGACGTCCACCACCCCGGCGTAAGAGGACGTGGTGCCCCCAATGCAGAGATGGTTGGGGTGGGTCTGGTGCGCTTTCGGCGGTTGTGGACCGCATACGGACGACCGCTGCCTGCCGGCATGGTGTTCGCGCTCACGAGGTCAGTGCCCGCAGGCAGTTCAGGTCCTATACGCGTTTGCCCATCGTGCTGCTTCGATGGTGCGGCCTGCCTCGCGGAGCATGAGGACCGCCAAGCTCCGAGCGCTCGGGTCCCCGGCCTCCGCCGCGCGCTGGTACCACTCAAGTGCTTGGTCGGCTTGCCCTGAGGCACGCAGGAGTTGGGCTATCCACCCTGGTGCAGTGGTGTCGCCGGTGGCGGCACGCGCATAGAGCCAGGAGAGAGCGTCGCTTGTGCGGTTCAGGTCAAACAAGAGGGTGACAGCGAGCCCGAGTGATCCCGTGTCCCCGGTCTCGGTAGCCCGCTGATACCAGGTGACGGCCTCATCGAGGCGTCCGGCGTTTCGGAGAATAGAACCCGCTGACCTGAGGCCGTCGTGCTGTCCGGCCTCGAACGCTGCCGTGAAAAGATCGAGGGAATGGGACAGGAGTTTTCGTTCGCCCGCTTCCTGTGCCAGCTTCACCAGGTCACCGCGGTCGGCGTGGTCGACCAACGCTGTCCAGAACCCGGCCGGTGCGTCGGCGAGACGTCTTTCACTGCGGCCGTGTTCTTCCAGATAGTCGGCGAGCCTGTAGTGCGGCTGACTGAAGCGGGGTGCTCCGCGCCGGGGACGGATCCGGGCGAGGGGCCCGCGGGCTCCACGCAGTGGGGAAGCGCAGTAGGCCAGGGCCTGTTCGAACCAGTCCTCTGTCAAGCTGTCCCACTCAACATCCGTCAGGTAACTTTCGGCGGCAGCTTCCAGCAAGGCATGGGGGAGGGCAAGGTTGTGCCCGGCTGACCGGGCATCGATCGCCGCTTCCATCGCTGCCCGAGCACCCACCGGTGCAGTGCGGTAGCGCTCCAGGAGTGCGGGTGCGCCGGCCAGGTACTGAGTGATCTGGCCTTGCTCTGCATGGCCTGCTGCGCGCATCAGACGTGGATCCTCGTTAGCTCTCGCATGAAGCTCTTTGAGGTCACAGTCGCTGAAGCGGCTGGGCACCGACACGCCTGCGCCAGCCAGGAGGGCGCGGGCCTGGGCATGGGCGTCGACAGCACCAGTTTGGGCGTCGGGGTCCGTAGTCAGTTCGGTCCAGTATTCGGGCCAGATGGTTCCCAGGACGAGGACAGGAGCTCGGGAGGGGTCCCGCAGAAGTGCACGCAGCGCGGCAGCAACGTGTTCTCCCAGGGCACTGGCCGGAGTGATCAAGTAGTGCTGGGTCTCATTGAGCCAGACCACAGTGCGTGGCCCGACTCCGTCGATACCCTCAAGTGCCGCTTCCGCACGTCCAGGGACGATCGGGTGCCACAACCGCCACTCGTCCGGCAGGTCCTGCGTCGCTTCCCAGCAGGCCCGTGTCTTCCCGGTCGATGACGCGCCCACGAGAATCACGATCGCACTGAGACCGCCGACCGTCCGAGTGATCCGGTGCCGCAACTCCTTGTCGTGGTCCCGCTCCACGTACGTCGGCAAGAGGGGCAACCTCCCGGGCGAGGCAGTCGGCGAGCTCTCGATCGCGCGATGAACTTCCAGGGCAAAGGGATCCGTAAAGGCTCTGATCGGCTCGCCCAGCGGATCTGCCATCCGTGCCTGAACCCACAGGGCCCTCACCCGCACAGCTAGTTCATCAACGTTCCAGGCGGCAAGGCGCGCCAGCACTGTCGCCACCGCCGTGGCGTCGGCCTGCTGAGCGGGAATCACCGGGCTGCTGAGGCAACGACGGATAGTGTCCCGACTTGGAGCGCCCGCCAACTGCCCGTCTTCGGCAATTGCTGAGGCGATCTCATCAAGAGTCGGAGCCTCAGCGGCCAAGTACACCTCGTACAGCAAGTCCTTGAGGTCACGCAAAGGGCCGGGCCCTACATGCGGCCGCTGCAAGGCCCGTGCGCGCCTGGCCCCGCTCCCTTCCCCCACTCCCATCGCAGCATCTTCCCTCAACGCGACCAACTAGGACATGAGTCCCCGCAATCTCCGCTTGTCGCGACTCGTCGCACCCCCCGTGACTTGCCACGAATAGGCAAGCGCTGACCAGGCATTACTGGGGGAACCGCCCGAGCATCGGCGCAACTCATAGCCGGACATCAAGCAGGTCAGAGGGTGAGGACAAGCCAGCCGGCTATCTAGTCACCTCACAGCCAGGGAGCCCCTTGATGAACCGACTCAGCCTCACACGACGAGAGCGCATCAAGCTGCTAGGTGCCTCCATCACCGGCCTGATGGCCGGGGCTGCTCGCGCGATCACGACACGGGCCCTCGAGTGGTGGAGTTGATCTCGCGTCAGCCGCTCACTGATACGGCGTGCCTCAAATGCAGGCATGACCAGCGATCCAGGGCCTCTGACGCGCATTGGCTCCCGGTACACCTCAACGTTGGACCCCGCAGCCGAACAGGGGCGCAAAACCATGGTGCGGCGCCCGGGGAGGGCGGGCCCTGTTGGCAGCCCCCTCTCCCGACGCCGCACCAGCGCGGGGGCCGGGACGGCCCGCAATTTCAGGCATCTTCGTTGTTGCCTTCTTCGTACGGTCAACGTGGCCTACTGCCGCTGGGTCATGATGGGCGGCATGGTCACGTCCGTCGAGGTCCGCCCGTCCCGCCGCCCCGAGAGGGCGATGCTGCGCCCGCATCAGGTGGAAGGGAGGGACGCGGCAGCCCGTCATCTGCGCCGGCCGGGGACCCGGGCCCTGTACGTGTCGGCGACCGGGACGGGCAAGACCCTGGTCGCGATCCGACTCGTCGAACTGTTGGGCCTCAGGTTGGTACTGGTCGTGGTCCCGACGCTGGATCTGGCGGCGCAGACAGCGTTGGCGTGGCGGGCGGACGGCTACACCAAGCACCTGTTGATCGTCTCGTCAATGGACGCCTCGGCCCATGACGCTTTGGCCGCGGCCGACATCGGGTCTACCAGCGACACGACCGTCCTGGCCGCTGTGATGTCGGCTGTGGGCCCGGGAGAGGACCAGGTCCCGGCCCTGACCGTCGTGTGCACGTATGACTCGCTCGACAAGGTAGAGGGCACCCAGCACACCCGCTATCAGGTGCCGCCGTTCGACCTGGCGGTCATGGACGAGGCGCACCGGATCGCCGGCCGCCCGGACAAGAAGTGGGCGATGATCAACGACACCTCCCGCATCCGTGCCGATCGCCGTCTCTACATGACCGCAACCCCGCGCAGTTTTGCCGCGCCGGACCTGGCCGCCTCCGCCAGTACCTCCCGGTCCCGCCGGGGGCGCGTCGCTGAGCTGCAGGCGGATGCGTCGGCCAACTCGATGGACAACGAAGCCGTCTATGGCAAGAAGGTCTTCGAATACCCGCTCGCGCAGGCGATCGCGGACGGTATGGCCGCGGACTACCGCATCGTGGTCCCCACCGTCACCGAAACGCATCTGCGCGCCCGCCTGAACCTGCCCGCTCCCGGCACCGTCACGGGCGACGAGGCCGGACCGGATGACGCGCTGCGCACCACCGCACTGCACCTCGCGGTCCTCAACGCGATGGCGGAGCACTCCATGCGACGGGTTCTGATCTTCTTCCATCTCGTCGAGGACGCCACAAGGTTCGCCCGCGAGCTCGGCCACACGCTGCGCCGCCTGCGCCAGGCAGACCCGGACGTGTTCCCGGGATTGCAACCGGAAGTGTTCTTCGTCCACGGTGACCACACCCCCGACCAACGGGCCGAGATCTTCGCCCGCTTTGCCGCTTCGAAGTGCGCGATCCTGGCGAACGCGAAGGTGATCGCCGAGGGCATCGATATCCCCAGCGTGGACGGCGTCGCGTTCGCGGACCCGACCAGCAGCGTCATCCGGTGCGTCCAGGGCCTGGGCCGCGCCCTTCGGGTGGACGTGAGCGGGAAGATCGCGAGCCTGATCGTCCCGGTCTACATCCCGCCCGGCGCCGCCCCGGAGAACATCCTGGGCACCGCGTACGAGCCGGTATGGGCCATCACCACCGCCCTGGCCAGCCACGACCACCGGATCCTGGAGCGCCTGCCGAACAAGGCCAATCGCCTCCCCAGGGAGACGAGCAGCCTCATCCAGCACCGTTGGCACTTCGACTTCACCGTCCACCCCGAACGCATCGCCCGCGCCATGGACCTCATCTCCTTCAACCCCCGCGGCGCTCTCTCCCGCACCCGCCGCGAAGGCCTCACCGCAGCCCAGGCATTCCACGACACCCACGGTCACCTCGACGTCCCCGCCGACTACACCGACCCCGTCGGATACACCCTCGGCACCTTCATCACCAGCCAGCGCGACGCCTACAACACCGGCCGCCTCGACGCCGACTGGATCGCCGAACTCGAGGCCCTGGGCATGATCTGGGACAAGCACGACGCCGCTTGGCGTGCCCGCCTCACCACCGTGACCGAATATCACCGCATCCACGGGCACCTCGCCGCCCCCGTCTCCACCCCTACCGGCGCCTGGCTCGCCGAACAGCGCTCACTTGCCACGCGCGGACACCTCGACCCGTCCCGCGCCGCCGCCATCGCAGCGATCGCCCCCGACTGGCAGCTCCCACACGGACCCGACTGGCACCGCAAATTCCACCTCCTGCGTACCCACCTGGCCGCCGGCCACGACGTCGCCGCCCTCCACCACGACACCGTGATCGCCCACGTGAAGATCGGCAGCTGGCTGACTGGCCAGCTCACTCGATGGACCACGCTGGAACCCCGTCAGCGCGCCCTGTTCACCGGCATCGGAATCACCCCGGGCACCACAGCTCTCGCACCCGCCCGCCGTGCCCGCCGCACCTTCGAGCAGATGGCCCAGCTCCTCGAGCTCTTCCTCCACCGCGAACACCGCGCCCCGACTGCCCGTGAGGAAATCACTGTTGACGGCGAGACGGTGCGGATCGGCCCCTGGTTCGCCAAGGCTCGGACCCAAAGGCGCGCCGACCAGCTCGCGCCCAAGCACGAGCAGCTCCTCGCCGCTCTCTTCGACGGCAACTGGCTGGACGAGGAAGCAGCCCCGGCTACCCAGGCCTGAGCCAAATGCCACTCCCGGGGGCTGATCTGCTCAGTGAGCCGCTGAAGCCGGGTACCGCCCCCTCCATCGTCCCCGCCCAGGGACGAACCCACGGTTTTTCCCGCCTCGCCAACGGAGTGCGCGACGGTGTCCTGCGACTTGGAGCTGACTACCGCAAGGAAGCTGACGTCGCATCGTCGGCCAGACGGGACGTGACGTCGGTGACGTCCCGCTCGTCGAAGTCGTCGGCGAACAGCTGCACAGCGCGGATGAGTTCGGTGCGCATGATTGGGCGGGGCCAGCGGCTCAGGTATGCCCCGGTACTCATGGGCTCATCTGGTGGAGGAAGGTCCGGTCTGGGCACGGGTCGTCTTTCATTTCTGGGCCGGTTGTCGACGGCGGGTGGGGAAGGCCGTCGCGCAACTGAGGGAGGAGGAGGGCAGTGGGGTCGAGCAATGTGCGCAGGATGTCCAGTCGCAGGGCTTCCTGCCGGAAGACCGATCCGGTGCACAGGAGCTGTTCGACGGGGCGGACCAGGTGAGGCGGGAGCCAGGACGAGGCAGCGCGGGCTTGGTCTGCGGTGACCGCGGCCAGCTGCCGTGGCGACTGGGCCAGCAGCCACTGGTAGAGACCGACGGCGGGGACCAGGGGCGGCAAGCCCACGCTGGCGGCCTTGGTGGCAGCCTGCTGGGCGCACTGTAGGCCGTCGGCATCGAGGTCGGTGTAGAACATGAGGTCGTTAACGGGATGGTCGCGCTCGAGGAAAGACTCGCGGACGGTGGGCAGGGAGGCGATGAGTTGGTCACCGGCTCCGTAGCCGAGCCACCCGACCTGGTCGCGGTCGGGCCATGAGCGCAGAATCTGGCGGAGGCTGGTGAAGGCGGCGCTGTTCTCGACGATGAGGAGCCACGGAGCCGGGCCGAGCTCGTACATGGCCAGGGGTGCGGGTGCGGGTTTGGCGCGCAGGTGCGTGGCCAGGTCGATCAGCCCGGAGGTGAACAGCCGGTGCTGTTCGATGCGAACGCGGTGGCTGAGGTGTTTCTCGTCGCTGAACAGTTGGTAGGACCGTTCGGCGAGGGGGATGATCTCGGCTTCGGGTTGGTCGCGCAGTAGCGCGTTGAGGGGGCTGAGGAGGGCTTCTTCCCGTGTGGTGAGTGGAATCGTGGCGGCGAAGTCCAGCAGGGAGACCCAGGCCCGCGGCGGTGGGCTGGGCTGGCGCGGGGGGCGAGGGGTGGGGGTGCGCCTGACCCACAGAGGCAGGGCGGGAAGCACGCTGTGGTCCCAGCCGGCCTTGCCCACGGGGAGAGTCAGTAGTCCGCCGGCGGCGAGGTGGTGGGCCGCGTCGGCGAGGGCTTGGCGCCGCCGGGGTGAGGTGGGCAGGCTGGAATCCATTCGCTCGGCAGCCTGGGCCAGCACGTCGAAGTCGATGCGCTGGCGTTGCTGTCTGGACAGTTCGGCTGCCATGTGGTCGGCAACGGTGCTCACCGGGCCTCCCCGGTGCCGGCCGGGCCGTGCTGGGATGTCCGTGGGCGTCGTAGCAGGTGGGCGGAGGTGATGCCGTCCTCTTGTGCGGTGGCCGCGGCGCGCGAGACTGCGTCGCCGTACGTCTCCTCGATCTGCACGTAGCGGCGCCGGGTGCGCTTGTCGCTGCCGTTGCGCATGCGGATGACCAGGGGGAAGCGGCCCAGGGCGGGCAGGTCGTTGCTGCCGGTGGTGTAGAGGAGCTGGATACCGTGAGCTTCGGCGACTCGCCGCTGCAGGGCGAGGAAGGGCCCGTAGTTTGCCTTGCCGAAGGGGTTGTCGAGCAGGAGAGTGCCCACGCCGCCGATGGCTGTGCCGTCACGTTTGAGGGTGCGCATTTTGGCGAGGGTGCAGTAGAGCAGCACGGATACGGTCAGCAGCTCCCCGCCGCTGAACCGTCGCATCTCGGTGACTGTTTCACGATTGACGGTGTCCAGGTTCTGGCCCGGCTTCATGATCTTGGCGACGACGTTGCCGCGGCCGCCGAGGGCGGCGAGAACGAGGCGCTTGGTCAGCGTCATGGCCTCGGGCAGGACGCCGGTCTTGCCTGCCGCGTCCGCCGACAGGGCACCGGTCAGCAGATCTACTTCTGCGCAAATGCGCCGCTGGAGCTCTTCCTCGCGGGCGCGGTGGCGGATTTCCAGGGACAAGAACCGCTGACCGGACCAGGTCCCCAGTTGCTGGGGGAGCGTGGAGTGCCGGGAGACCTCCTCCAGGTCGTCCAGAACCGATTCGACCAGGCTTGCGCAGGTCTGCACGACCTTCGCCTGGTCGTCGGCCAATTCGGCCAGCAGCGCGGTGACTTGCTGTTCACGTTGTGAGAGATCTTCGAGGAGCTCGGTCAGCCGCTTGGGCATGGCCAGATCTTGCTGTAGCCGGTCACGCAGGCGGCCATCGACGACCCCGAGGTAGTCGGGGTTCGTCGCCAGATGTTCCACGTGCCGTACCGCTTTGTCCCGGCCCTTGGCAGCCTGCCCGTGGCGACGGGAGGAAGCCTCCGCCTGCTCGGTGAGACGGGAGGCGATTTCTCGCGCCGTGCCGGGGAGCAGGTTCGGTGCGGTCGCGGCCGACAAGCCGTGCGCCTCCTCAAGCACGGCATCGATGGTGAGGCTGTCGGGGGCCTCCTGGCGCTGAACTCCCAGGGTCTCGCGGTGCCGGGCGGCTGCGGTACGCAAGGCGGCAGCTGAGACTGCCAGTTGCTCCGCCTGGCCGGTGGCCTGTTCTGCCCGGCGCTCGGCTTGCTCGGCGTGAAGCTGCTTGGCAGGGACCATCCTCCGGGCGCGCTCATCGGTTTGTTCGGCAGCGAAGAGGTGCTGGCGGGCGGCGTCCTCGGAGTCGGCTGCGGCACGGGGGGCGGGAGGAATGAGGTTATCCAGCGCGGACTTGGCCTCGGCGTGTGCCTTCTGAGCCTGCTCGAGGAGCAGCTCTGCTCTCGCGAAGCCCTTGCGAGCAGCATCATGCGCGGACTGGGCCGCAGTGATCCGTTCGGCGCGCCGCTGCGGATCCGCCGCGTCCGCATCCTCTGTCAGTTCCAGGGCGCGCTCTCGTACCGCCTCGGCCTTTTCGAGTTGTTTGCTGACTCTGGCGACGTCCTTCTCGCAGCTCGCCAGGCGTTGTTGGAGGGCGGAGTCACTGATGCCCTCACGCCAGTCGGTCAAAGCCTGCGTCCACCGGTGCTGGAGTGTCTCCAGGCTTCCGCCGGGAACCTCGCCGGCGGTGGCATCCTCCAGGGCCTGGTCGGGGATGTGCTGGCGCAGGGTTTGCATCTCGCGCTGCCAGCGCCGGGTGGTGTCCTTGCACATGGTGATTTCGGCGCGCGCCGCGGTGCTCCTGCTCCGGGCCTCCTGGCAGGCAGCAGCGAGACGCGCGACGGCAGCTTGCTGCTCACGGGCTTCGGCCCGCGCCATGCGGGCCTGTTCTTCCCATTGCTCGGTGCTTCGGGCGGCCTGGGCGAGGTCCTGGGCACGCGGTAGCAGTCCGGCCAGCGACAGCAGGCGCTCTGCGCTGACTGAAATCTGGCGCTGGGCGTGTTCGATGGCCTCAGCGGTCTCCTTTGCCCTGTGGGACAGCTCGCTGCCACTACGAGTGAGAGCATCGATTTCCGCGTCGAATCCGGCCAGTGACGCCTCCAGCTTGCTGCGCGGGCCGGGACCGAAGGCCGCGAGGTGGGCGTGCAGCCGTTCCGCCAGAGCCCGGTCGGCGTCACGGCGCTCCCGGATTCCGCCCAGCCTTTGTTCCAGCCCGTCCAGACGGTCGGTAATCCGCCGGAGTTCCGCTTCTCCCGCCTCTGCGTTGAGGACGGCCGGATGCAGGGGCATGACCGCACAGCGGCCGCCCCCGGCGGCCAGCGCCCGTGCCTGGCCGTCGGTGCCGACGGCGATCACGGAGTGCAGCGCGACACGGGCGCGTCGTGCCAGGGCGTACAGATCGTCTCCCGGCACCGGCCCGCACACCACCACGCCGGAGACAAGGTGGGGAATCGCGGCGATGACCTCGTCATGCCGGTCAGCGGGCACGGTGTCACGCAGATACCGCGCGCCGGACATCGCCTGGCTCGCGCCGAGAGCGCGCAGGGCTTCGACCGCCTCCTCGACGTGCCGCGCTGGCGGAAGGTACCCCTCCCTTTCCAGAGCATCGCGTGCACGCTCGTCATCGAGCGCCGCCGCCTTCTCCTGAGCGACGCGGGCGTCAGCCTCCGCCACCGCCGCTTTGAGCAGCGCCAGCAGGTCCTCGCCGATCATGTCCAGATCGGCGCCCCTGGAGTCGTCGAGCTGCGCCAGCTCCCGTAGGCGGGGCTCACTGGTCACTTCCCGTCGCTGCTGCTGCAGGCTGTCGAGCCGCTCCCACAACTCCTCGTGCTGTTCCCGCACCCGCGTCAGGCGTCTGGCGTTCTCCGAGTGCGCCCCCGCGATCTCCCGGGCCAGCGCCTGCGCTGCCTCCAGGTGCTCTGCTTCCTTGCGCCTGTGCTCGCTCACTGCCTGCTGCTCGTTGGTGAGCCGGTTCACGGCGTCCTGCGGACTCTCCGCCGCACCGATCAGACCGTCGGCTCGCCCGCGGGTGAGCGCGACAGCGATCTCCTGGAGACGGGAAGCGGCCTGCTCCGCGCGCGACGCGGCCCGGCCTTCCGCCGCAGCGGCCCTCATCCGGTCCTCATCGAAAGTCTGAGCCTGCTTGTCCGCCTCCTGCGCCCGGCGCTCGGCTTCAACCCGCTGCACCGCGAGCCGGTGCATCTCCCGGCAGAGTCTGGCGTACCAGATTGCCCCAGCGTCCCGCAGGGCCTCTTTCAAGGGCGCTTGCTTGTGGCTGAGCTGTTCCAGGAGCTGCTGTGTGTTCGCCAGCTGCTGCTCCAGGCCGGCCAGTTCCAGCAGGAGGGGAACCGCCTCCCACGCACGGTGCTCCCGCTCGGCCCCCGTTTCCTCACGCTTGCACGTCTCCATCTCCTTCCGGCGCTCGCTTAGCCCGGTGTGCGCTGCCGCCTCGCGCCAGCGGACCACCTGACGGGCGGACTCCTCCGCTTCCTGCCCTGCTGCCTCGGCTTCGGCCCGCGCGGTTGTGGCCTCAGCATCGGACGTGCGCGCCTCACTCTGCAGCTGAGCGGCCCGAGCGTCGACGTGCTCGCCGGCGCGGTCCATCAGCCCGATGTGATGGCCCAGCCCAAACCCCGTCTCGGACAGCAGCCGGGAGGCTTCTTGCACAGGTCTCAGCCGCAGCAGGGCCTCGGCCAGGAAGCGGTTCTCCAGCTCACGCGCGGGCCGTGTGGCCAGCTTGTTGCCGTGGGCGTCCAAAGCCGAGCGGGCCGCGGACGGGGCGCGCTCGTCGACGACCATGTCGATGAGGAAGTCGAGGAATGCCTCGCAGGACGGGAACTTGAAGAGCTTCGTGATGCCGCCCTCGTCCTGGTTCATGTTCCGCTGGATCTTGACGATCTGCGGGTCCAGGCCGTGGCTGGTCAGCTGGTCGGCCCATTCGTACTGTCCCTCCGCGATGACAAGCCTCAGCCGTCGGTTTTCTTTGTATTCCGCCTCAAGAGAGCGCAGGAAGGAGGCGCGGCTGAGTTGACCGGAGGCCGAGCGCAGGGGCAGTGAATCCAATTCCAGGCCCCCGGGCTGGGGCCGAAAGACGTACCAGCTCCGCTCGAGCCGGTCCCACCCGGACTTCACGTCCGCCGGGCGCTGCCCGTCACGCCACTGGTACACGCCTGCGGTCACCAACGCGGCACCGCCGCCAGGCTGGGTCGAGTCCTCCCACTCGATGATGACGTGGGAAACCTGCCCGTGCGGGACGTAGTCGGCCAGGGACTTGTCGTCCTCCTTGTGTCCGATGAAGTCGTCCTTGCGAGGCAGCAGCAGACTGAAAAACAGCGACATCAGACTGGATTTGCCGCCACCGTTGCGTAGCCAAAGGATCACGTCCAGGGCGGGCATGGGGCGCCCGCCCAGCGAACTCGGGCCGCCCGTAAGGTCCAACACCAGAGACTTGAATCCGGCGGCCTTGTGGCCGATGTTCTCCAGCCGGATACGGCGCACGCGGTACATAGGTCAGTCCTCCTCGATCAGCTGGGCTCGGCGGATGTCACACAGCAGGGCGAATGCCGGCAGCGACGCGCATTCGCGGACCTGCAGCCGGAAGCGGTGGGCGAGCCGGTAATGCCCGGCCCCCAGATCACGCGTCGCGGGGTAGGCCATGCCCTGCTCGACCAGCCACTCCAAGGCGTCCCTGATGACCCACTGGGTCGATGAGTGTGTAAGTGACCGTCTGGACTTGCCCGGCTTGCTGGACGGGAGCTTGGCGTAGAGCCGCCATGCGGTGTTGAGTTCGGCGTGGGGAATCGCCAGTCCGTCCTCGCCCACCGTGGCCTGCCGGAGCCGTTCCGTCAGCCGCCGCAGGAAGACATCCACCTCCTCCACGCTGATCCGCGTGACGCCGTCCTCCTCCAGGTGAGCGGGGGAGGGGTAAGCCCGTGCCGCGATCGCGACATGGGCAAGTCCCAGCACCAGACGCTCTTCCGTCCCCATCCGCGGGTTGCCGTCCTTGATGCGGTAGTAGAGCCAGGAGCCCTCCTGGGGGTGAAGTACCAGACCCTCCAGGTCGTGCGCTTCGATGACATCCATCTGCAGGCCTTCGGCCACCGAGTCGACCATGCCCGCGAACGCCGCGTCCTGCCGGTAGCGCCGCAGCAGGTCGCGGTACTCGGGATACTGCAAAGGCCGCAACCGGGGCTGGCAGCCGTACCGGGTCAAGATCCCGGCGCGCACCAGGTCGCCGCGGGAACAGGTGAATGCGGACGTAGTCACAGCAGGTCCCCCTCCGGGGATTCGTGGGCAGACACGGTGCAGGGATCCGGCGGCGCGGGGACCAAAAGCAAGTCGCTCCCACGCAGCGGCCCGAGGTCGAACATCTCGCCGTCGCCCAGGACGACGAACCGTTCGTCCAGGAGATCGCTCAGCTCGTCCGCGTACCGCTCCTCGTCCTCTTCCGGGTCCGGGGCGAAAGCACGCAGAACCGAAACCGCCAGGAGCTCCGCAGCATCCGCACTGTGCTCCTGCGCCAGCGGCAGCAGCTGAGACAGCCGCACCGGTTCCTTCCCGGCCTTCTCAAGAAGTCCAACAACACAGTCAATGTCCGCGCCGTCATACATTCCGTCCTGGTCTTCCTCGTCCGCGACCAGTTCGATCTCCTCGTCCGCGAACGTCTCGCGCGCCTCGCGAACCGGTGCGAGCAACAGCCCCCACCAGTCCCGCATCCGAGGCCGCCTGGCCGGTACAGGGCCGCCCACGGCGTCCACGAACAGGGTCGCCACTTCCTCGGCCTGCTCCGCGCTCAACTGCAACAACGGCTCCAGGAGGTCCTCCTGCATACCGACCAGCGACAGGCGCGGAGCCGGCCGGAACCGCTGCTGGGCCTGCGAACGCAGAAACTGCGGCCGGGCGTCGATCACACGCTCCAGCAGCTGGCTGTGCCGCACATGAGCCAGACCCAGCAGATGCAGCACCCGGGCACACGTCCGCTGCACGTTCGGGTCCTTCACGTCGTTGCGCACGTGCCGGATCCACTCCATCAACCCGCGCTCCACCCTTTGACGCTCGCCCAGATGCGTCCGTGCCGACACCAGCAACTCCGGCACCTGCTGCTTCCAGTCGACCGTCAGTACGTCGCGGTCCGTCTCGTCCAGGACAGCCCGCACTCGCTCGCAGTACAACAGTGACAATTTCAGGCTCTCCGCAGCGCTCTCCTCCGCCCGCCCCCACCTGCCGGTGCTCACCTGATGGCGCAGCATGGCGTCCTTGGCCACCTGCTCGTCTTCCAGGTCGGCTTCAAGCCCGGCCAGCAGAAGATTGATAGCCGGCGCCGTGGCTCGCAGCACGGCCTGTCCCCGACGCCCGAAGCCTTCCTCCAGCATCCGTACGGTGACGGTGACCCTGCTGTGGCCGACGCGGTAATCGCTGTAGGAGACCTCGAACTCCTCGCCTGCTTGCGCGTCGTTGAGCAGCTCACGAACGACAAAGCGAGCGACGGCGACGTGCTCGTCCGCATCGCGTTGCGGAGCGGCGGCGCGCGCGAGTGAGGCCAGGAACTCGATGACGTCTTCGGTGGTTGCCTCGAGTTCCATTCCCTGCCGGCTCACCACCGCTTCGAGGGCAGCCAGAGCCAGTGTGCGCGGATCGTAGACGCCCGAGGGGAACTGCTGCCATGCCTGGCGCTGGTCGATCCGGTGCAGCGGCGCAGCGCGGGCGAGCACGGCCGTGCGCCGGACGAAGCCGGCTTCGGTCACCAGCCCCAGCCACGTGTCGACTTCATCTGCAGGGCCGGGGGCGAAAGCGAGAAGCCGCCGCTCCTCCCGGTCCAACAGAGCCAGGACCATCGCGTCGGCCTCCCCGACAGACGGGCCTGGAATATGCGCAGAGGTGCATGTCTGTTTCACAGAGGGAAGAGAAGCATTTGGCACTGACAAAAGCCCCAAAAAACCTGGTCGCCCGCAACCCGAATGGCCGACCGCCGAATGGGGGTAATGAGTAGCGTTTTCACGCGCCCTACCTGCGACTTCGCGCCCTTTGCTTGTGCTTTACCCGGTTGGCAGGAGATGTGCGCCCGGACGCCGCCCGTCCACTCGCCGTGGCATCAGGCGGCTATGGACACGCCTGGGGTGAAATCTCGCGCAGGAGGGCCATCAAGAGGCTGCAGCCGTCGGACTCCAGGCCGTCCTGTCACAGGGAGCTGGGATCTCGTTTGTTGCCCTGGACGCGGAGCATGATCAGGGTGCGGGGGCTAGGGTCGCCGGCGGGCCCGGGGAAGGTGCGGACGTGGGCACAGGCTGGCAGGGCCGCGAGTCCGTCTGGCTTGTCGGTGAGGTCCAGGACCATGAAAAAGTTGATGGGGCGTCCGCTTACCTGGTAAGAGATGGCCTGGGCGGCGTAGTTGTCCGCCAGGGCGTCCCAGGTGACATCTTTCCAGTCCCGTTTCAGTTCTATGGTGATCAGTTCGTCGTGAGGGCGCCACGCGACGTCGACCCGCCCGGCGCCGACGTTGCTGACTTCCAGCTCGACCCGCAGACCCACTCCACGCAGGAAGTCGCGGAGGTCTTTGCCGAGTTCCTTCTCCTTGGGTTTGTCCTCCCCGGACGCCAGCTTGCGCAGGTAAGCGCGTGCCTCACCGCCGAACTTCTGTGTCTCGGACAGGCGCAGGTCCATGAAGCGCAGCAGGTAGATCAGCAGAGTGTCGATGTCGGCGGCGAACTGGCCGTGGTAGCCCTGCGGGCACTGCTGGGCGAGCTGTTGCTGCACGCGCCGGTAGGTGCTGGCAATGACGGGCACTTCGTCGACCGGTTCGCGGGCGGTGCGGGCTTCGAGCATCGCGGTGATGCGCGCACTGAGTTCGGGTTCCGCGGCCAGGCGGGCGTGGATACGCTCGGCGGCGTCTTCTCCGACGAGCCCGGCGAGCGCAGCCGACGCCGGGCTGTCAGATTTTGGGGGACCGCCCTCTTCCTGAGTCGTCAGGGCTTTGCGCAGAGCCCAGGCCTGTTCCCGCACCAACGCGGTGGCGGGGTCGTCGTCGGTATCGGGGGCGGCGTGGAGTTCTTCGAGCCACTCATCGAGGATGGCGCGGCCGCCTTCATGGGCCAAGAAGACGTGTTCGACACGCGGTGCCACCATCGCATGCAGCCCCTGCACCTTGCCGGTCGGGGGCGCACTGGTGCGCCCGGCCGGATCCTCACCGGCCGGGGACAGCAGATGCAACGTGCGGTGGGCGGAGTAGACCGAGACCAGATGGCTGATGAGCGCACCGGCGTGCAGCCAGGAGCCGGGCCGGTCGGCGGCCTTTGCCTGCTCGAGGGTGGTGGCGAGCTGGTGCCAGGCCGCCAAGGTGTCGAACCGGGGAGTGCGCCAGGTGGCGGGCATGCCGAGCAGGTTCAGCCGGATCTCAAGGATTGCCTCCTCTAGCAGGCTGTGGGTGGAGGCCAGGACTGGCGCGCCTGCGCAGTAGGCCAGGACGGCGTCCACCGCCACGCCGAAGGCGGCGGCGTCTGGGCGCTCTTCGTCGGCGTGGGCGTCACTGAAGTGAGCACGGGCAGTGACGAGCAGAGTCCGTGCCTGCTCGGCGTCCGCGCATTCCAGGGCGCACCGCAGCGACAGCATGCCAAGCTCGAAAGACGCGTCCTCGGCGACGTCGTCGACGCTCACCAGCGTCTCCAGAAGGGCAGGAATTTCTGGTGCGGGGAAGTGTTCGGCCACCGCCCCGGCGACACGTACGGCGCGTCCGGCGAAGTCGTCGTTCAGCTGAGGGACCTCTCGCCGCATCCGCTTGAGCCGGTCCAGGAGCGCGTAGGGGCTGGATGCGTCGGCGAGTACCAGGCGGGCGCTTGCTTCCAGAGCGATGCCACCGATGAGGTCGGCATGCTGGCGGCTGGTGTCGAGCCAGACGTCCACGAGGTCATCGCCGAGTTCTGCGAGGGCCGGCGGATGGCCGAGGAAGGCTTCGACGACCGCTTCCAGCATCAGCGGGCTGGTGGGGGCTGCGGCGGCCTCAAGGAGGAAGTCGCGGCCGGTGTCACTGTGCAGGGTCTCGGCATGGTCGGCGACAAGTGTGATCAGCTCGGGCAGCTCGTCGCGCTCCAGCAGGGTAGTGGTGTCGCCACTGATCAAAGCGGTACCGCCCAGGTCGTACAGCGAAGGAGGAGGAAGGTGGGCATTCAGTGCCGCCACCAGGGGCGCCAAGGGGTCCTGCTCGCCACTCACTGCTTCCTCCCTCCTGCTGCGTCCCGCTCTACCAGAGGCGTTGGCCCTCGGCAGCCAGACGCATATTGTCGACCGACACGATGTCTTTGACCTCGGCGCCCCGGGCTGTGGCGACGATGACCTGCAGCTCTGGCACCATCTCGGTCAGGGTCACCAGGTCCCGCAGCATGTGCTGCAGGTCCCCAGCGTCGACTTCCTCAGCTCCGGGCGAATCGATGAACAACAGCCCCGGATACCGACCCACGCCGCTGCGGTACCCATGACGCAGCAGAGCGATCGTCGTCACGATCTTCAGCCGCAGCTGCTCACCTTCGGTCAGCGAACCGTAGCTGTGCTTCTGCCCTCCCTTCCACACCGTCAAGGAGGCGTTCCCGCCGAGCTTGACCTCCCTGAGCATCTCCAGTCCCAGAGCCCGGCCCATGGCGACGATGTCCTTCTCCACATCCTCAAGGACCTTCCTCAGCACCTGGGTGCGCCGGTCCATGGCGAGCTTCTCCGCCGCGGCCAGGACGGCCCCGGCCTGCTCCAGGGGCTCGAGGTCGACGGAGGCGTCCAGGTCGGCGAACCGGCCGCTGCGCTCCTGGACCGCCCCTTCCAGACGGGCGACGGCCAGTTCCATCTCCTGCCGCTCAAGAAGGCCACGGGAGCGCAAGCCCTCCTCAAGGCGGCTCACTGCGGATTCCCGGTCCGTTGCGGCGTCCGTCGTCCGCTGCTGCGCCTGAGCCAGCTCCGCCGCAGCACGGTCGACGGCCTGCTGGACATCGGTCAGGGTCTCGCGCAGATCGGCCGTCTGCGCACCCGATTCCTCCTCGTCCGGCCCCTCCGGTGCCTCATGCAGATCCGAGGAGCACAGCGAACAGTGCCCTTCTCTTTCCTTCTCCCACCGAGCCTTGTCCACGGTCGTGTCGCAGCGCGGGCAGACCGTGGGCATCAGGGTGTGGAAGAACGCCCGGGCAAGGTCCGCCTCCTCGGCCGTGTGCACGGCTGCCGCGAGCTCCCGCCGCTGCTCCTCGAGATCGTTGTGCACCGACCGAGCGGCCACCACGGCATCCTGCGCCGCCACCGCCGCCTCGGTCGCCGCAGCCACCTCCCCGTACAGCTGCTGCACTCGTGCTGCCGTACTTCCCGCCGAGGGGAGCGCCTCGAGCTGCTCCTGGGCCTGCTTCAGCTGCTTGGACAGCTCCTTCAGCTGGGCTCCGCGCGCCTCGGCGTCACCCTCCGCCCGCTTCCGAGCCGCCGACAGCTTGGCCCTGACGATCTTCAGGGCGACCGCTGCCTCGACCTTCGTGGACGCCCAGGGGGCGCCGAGGAACAGCTCCAGCAACCGTGTGGGCAGCCCGTGCCGCGTGTCGTTGCCCAGCAGGGTGCCCAGACCGGAACGGCTGATGTGCAGGGCACTCGCATACGACGGCCACGACAGCTCGCCGGTGATAGGGGGTTGCTCCGGGCCGCCCGGGGCAGCCTGCGCCGTGCGCAGCGGCTCCAGATTCAGCCGCTCCAGCATGAACGCGTCCATGGCCTCCTCGAAGGAGGCCAGGCCATCGAACTCGACCAGCACTGTGCCGGACTGCACGGCAACCACATGGCCGCGCGGTGAGCCGGCCAGCACTGCCATGTCCACCAGCAACAACTCACCGTCGAGCTCAAAGCCCACCCGCACGGTGCGCAGCCAGTGCCGTACATCCCGCTGCAGGCCGCTGCGCCCCCGTAGACACCACAGGATGATCTCCAGGACACTGGACTTGCCCGCCTCGTTCCTCCCCAAAGACGCCAGACACCACAAGCCCGGGCCGAGATCCCACGAGAACGTAAACGGATCCCCGCCTCCCTCACCCCCGCCCGCAGCCGGCCGGACACCGTCGAAGGCGACCGACGTCACCAACAGCCGGTGAGGCCTCGGCGGCGCCAACTGAGGCCGAACCCGGTGCTGAGCGAGAACCTCCCGCACCACAGGCAGAGACTGCCCAGACCTGCGCGCGATCTCCGCCAGCCACACCTCCACCGGCCCGGTGTCCGCCTGCTCCTCGCTCATGCCAGCCCCTCCCGCTCCAGCGCCGCCGCCAGCCGCACCCGCACCCGCTCGCTGATTCCCGCGATCATCTGACCCACCGGCGTTCCCGCATACTCCGCATGCCCGTACTGCAGCGTCTTCAGCTGCCCGGCTGACATACCCTCCGTCACCATGCGGACATACAGCACTTGCTGGTCATACCAGGCCAGGACAGGAACGTCCGCCCGCAGCCGCTGCGCGAACTCCGCGCCCGCAGCCAGCAAGTAGTAGTCCCGCCGCCGCACTTGCGTATCAGACGACTTCCCGGCCCGCACCACCTTGATCAGCCCCGGATGCCGCAACACGGCCAGCGCGTTGTTCATCGGCTCATAGGCCCCGTGCTTGTTCCGCAGCATCCGGTACGTGTGCAGTTCAGGCTCACGCTCCTCCAGCACCGCCCGCGCATCCAGCAGACGCTCACTCGCGAGCTGGCCCTCCTCGCACCCCGTAATGATCAGGTCCGCCAGGTAGTCAGGATTACGCACCAGAAAGTCCAGCTTCGCCAACTTCCGTTGCGCCTGAATCACCCGGACCGCCGTCGGCGGCGCACCCTCGCCGGAGGCACACGGGTCACCAAGCCGGTCAAGAATGAGCAACAGGCGTACCGCCGTCTGCTCCCGGGTCGGCTCCACACGGACGATCGTCACCACCCCCTACGGGCACGATGGCAGCCGAGATTTCTCTCAGCAGCTGCCGCTTTGATCATAAGGTCACACCGTGACTTATGGGGGATCTCTGCACGGCACAGAGTGACGAAGCGCCATCCGGCGCCAGCACAGTCAACGGTCGCAGAGACAGAGCCAGCGCTTGCTGCTCGTGCTCACGTCAGGCGTGCTAAAGCCCGCCGGTCGAGTGCAGCAGACCAGCAGCCCCATGCTCGGCCAGAGCCTTTCGAGCCGCGGCGATCATTCGATCCAGACGGTGCTGCAGCTCGGCCAGCTGCGGGGGAGCGCCAACCTGCTCGTCGATGAACTCGCTCATGATGCCGCTCTCATGGACGGAGACGGCGTGAGCATGCAACTCACCAAGCAGCCCCATAACGCTCTCAGCTGCTGCGACGACTGCATCAGGACCCTCCAGCGCCACCTGCGCCCATGCACTCTCCAGCCGCTGAAAGAACTGATCCTCCTCCAGAACGACCACCAGCGGGCCGAAGCTCTGCCCCTGACAGCGGTCCCATGCCTCGTACAACTCGGTGCGCAGGTGATGCACGGCAACGATGAAGTCGCCGTAGACACGCCGCCGTGGCTCCATGACCTGCAGCAGATGAGCGGACTGCAGCTGGCCTGCCGCGAGCGCCTGCTGGGCCTGTATCTGCTCACGCTGACTCTGGCGGCTCCACCACGAGCTCACAAGTGCCGGCACCCCCGCCAGGACTCCACCCGACACCGCGCCGATTACTGCGGCCCATCCTGCATCCATGCCGATCATCATCTCCCACCAGGCCGGAGGCAGGCATGCCTGCCCTTCCCGCTACCTCGGCCCGCCGCTGACGAGCCCTTACAACCAATGGCCAGAGGCCGATAGAGAGTCAGGGGGGCACATAAGATGATGTAGTACGCCGATGCGCAACGAACGAACCACCCCAACTTCCCTGCCGCGCAGGCACGTTGGTCTCGTCGGTCGGAGGAACAAACGTGCCGCAGATAGACACCCGGCTTGTCCAGACCGCCGTGATCGGCGGCAGGGATTCAGACCAGCCGGTCATCCTTCCCGAGGAACCGCACAATCTCGACGAGTTCCGCCGCCAGTTCGGAACCGACCGCTTCTGGTGCGGCACGCTCCTCGGTGGCTGCGGTGAGAAGCTGATGACCAAGCGGTACGAGTCCAAGGTCTGCCATTTCTCCCACTATCCGGCACACGACGGCAGCCGAGGGACGTGCCATCGCACAGCCAACGGAGTTGACAGCGCCGACCACCTTTTCATCAAGGCGCACGTCAGGGAATGGCTGGCACAGCAAGGACACGCCGCGCAGGCCGAGCTACGCAGCCTCGGGGGTGGGCCGGGCGACGCGGTGGATTTCTGGCTGCGCGCCACGGAACAGCACTTGCGGTTCGAACTTAACCCGGAGGACTACCGCAGTTGGCGCAGGGCTGCCGACAGCCTTGGCGCCAAGGAAGGCCATGTGGAATGGGTCTTCGGCCCTGACGGCCCGATTCCCCGGGACATGGTCGCGCGCCAGGGATACGCACTGCGCGTCCAATGCGAGAGCGCCGGCACCGACCGCCGCATCCTGATAGGGACGGTGACAGAAGCACAACCTGTCGCATGGGCACCCCTCGATGCCTGCCGGATGACCCGGGACGGCATCATCACACCGCACCTCGACGAACTACGCGCCACGGAGGCTGTGCGCCAGGGCGGCATGCGCAACACACCGCTCCCCGGCAGCCTGCCGCTCCGCGCCGCGGAGCTCGTCTTCGCGGTGGATCCCGGCAGCGAGCCGCCGGCCCACTCCCCGCTCGCAGCCCACGGCCGCTACCTGGTGCCCGGTTTCATCAAACCGGCGGGCAGCCGGATTGTGCGCGCCTGTATCTCCCTGCCGGACGACATCCCCGCCCCCACCGAGCAGTTCGTATACCAGCTCTCGGGTGCGGCGCGACTGCTCATCACGGACCCACTTGGCATCAACGCCTCCTCCTGGGCGGTCCGTGCCGACACCTTGGTGCGCCTCAGCGGCCTCGAAGCCGAACGCACCGGACTGTGGCGCCCCAGCGTCTCCCTCACGGACCACGTCACTGCCCCGCCCCGCACTCCGCGCGCCCAGTCCGACACGCCGCCTCCGCCGCCCGCTGCTGTGGAGCGGCGCAGCACCATGGCCGCCGGGCTCCGGCGGGAACTGGAGCAAGTGGCGGCCGAGCGCACCACGATTACCTGGGACGGGCTGGCCCGCCGCACAAGTCTGTACCTGTCTCACCTGCCCGAACCGAAGCGCCGAGATCTCCTGGTCGAAGTGGACAAGCCTCTGCGCCAGGACACGCCCCTGCTCTGCGTTCTGGTCGTGGCCCCTTCCGGCCGCAACCTCGCCTACCTGGCCACCGTCCTGCGGATGCTCGGTGCGCAAGCCCCCGGCTCCGATGCAGCCCTCCGCCGCTGGAGCCAAAACGAGAGGAAAAGGGCATACGAAAGGCACAGCCCCAGGCTCACACCCGCCACCACGGAGCCGTCTCCGCCCCAGCCCAGTGCTGCCACCCCCGCCACCTCTCAGGAGACCTCCACCACAGGCTGGGACGTCCCCCCGGCCGGTGAACTGCGGTCAGCGTCACTGATGGTGAAGAAACTGCGGCTACGGCTCCAGGACGCGGTGGACATGCGCCGTCGCGCGACTGAAACCTTCACCTCAGACCTGATCAAAGCCATTGAGCAAGCCGAGAAGCATCTTGCGGACTACGAGACGGCACGCCGCCAGAATCCGGCGCTCCGTGCATGGCTGCGAGCGGGCGATCCCATCGTGGCGGGACTGGAGCAACTGATCACCCAAACCTTCAACGAGACACAGTCCGCTCCCGCAGATATCGAACCAAAGCCCACCAACCGTCGGGCAGCGCAAAAGGAGGCCCCTGCCGCCGGACCGGTAACCGCCCCCGCCGCACCGAAGACTGAAAATCCCACAGACACGCAGAAAGCCGTCGCCCACGACGAGGCGCGAGCCGAACTTCAGGCCATCGTCGACCTGATCCGCTCTGCCCAGAAAGACGGGAACGTCTCGGCCGTAGAGGCCGGCCGCCGCATGGCAGGTCCGCTGTATGCCCGAAAGCTCTCTCCTGACGATAAAGAGCGCTATACGCCGTTCATGCGAGAGGTGAAGGCATGGTGTCTGGAACGCAAGCCGAAAATTCAGGTGGCCCCGTCGCTCCGGAGGATCCGCGAACTGCTTGCCGAGTTGGGCCGCAACCGTGAGAACCAGTCCGTGGACGACATCCGCCGAGCCCTTCGCGAGGTTGCACAGCTTCGGCGGCAACTTGCCGAACCACTGCCCGCTTCGGAGGAGGGAGCGGTAAAGCGCTGGCGGGGCCGGCTGACGTACCGGGAGCGCACCGAACGCGACCAGTCCACGAGGACAGCCGCCCCCCAAGCACACACGACGCCCAGAGGGAAGACCACTCCGGCGGACACCGGGCAGGCCGATCGCCTCCCCCTCGAGACCATCGACAAGCTGGCCACCGCAGCACACCAAGTCCTTGCTGACCAGGCCCGCGCCGGTGGCCGACCTCTGACCTGGGGAGAACTCCGCCACCGCATGGGAGGTGCGCTGCCCCATCTCCACCCCGACGACCAAGGCGAACTACTTGTCGCTGTGGACCGGGAAACCCCCGCCGACGAACCACTACTGTCCACATTGATCGCAAGCGCCGACACCTCGCTGCACTGGCTCTACCCGCATGTCCGCTTCAGCCTCGGACGCGAACGCGTACCTGATGCGGAACTCGAGACCCACTGGGCGGCAGAGGTGCTGCATCTCCGCCAGCTTTGGCGCCATCGTTGACATCCTGATGAGTGGATGGTGACGGCACAGCGTTTGCACAGTGCTGGCGCCGACCAATGGCGCCAGGAAGCCCAACAGAGTCACCGCGCAGCGAGGCCGCGCGGATACGCCGAGACGTGGCACGGGTGCTCGCTCCCGTCTCTCCTCCCCCCGTCGGCATTCCCCAGTACCACCCGCGCCCGCAGTAACCCGTCCTGGCGCTGCCCGTGCCCGGACGCCCCAGTGCTTACGGCACCTGGCTCTCCACGTCCGTCTCTGCGAGGCCAGGAGCAACACCCGCCTGCTCCTGCAAGGTGCGTGTCCACGTCTCCATGAACCCGGTGGCACGCGTGTCGCTTCCGGGCAGGCAGAACAGGTCCGGATCGTCCAGGACCTGGTTGGTGAGCGCCTGGTACAGCTCGTGCCACATTTCATCCAGGCAGGACACCAGCTGTGCGGCGAACTCGGTGGGGGAGGGGTCCACCGACACCAGACCGATCAGCAGCGGGCCCACGCCGCGCTCATCGATCCGGGCGCGCACCGCGGCCAGAGCGGGGGTATTAGGCATGAGCAGGGCGTGCAGGAAGTACATCGCGTAGAAAGGCCGCAACCCGATCAGCACGGTACGGGCCCGCACCAGTTCGTCGTAGTTCGCCCGCTCGGCCCGACCTCGCGGATCGAAGTTACGGTCCAGCAAGTTCCAGTCGACCGGTGGGCCCTCACCTCGCTCGGCCGCCGCCAGCATTTGCTCCCAGTCCTGCGCGCTCAGACCGAGCAGGCCGGTCGCGGCGAAGGCCTCGGCAAAGGCACCGGAGCCGACCTCTTGCCCTCCCAGACCGATCGCAGCGGTCAGATGGATGAGCCCTCCCGAGGCATCCCGTAAAGACTCCCTGGGCAGGTCCTCGCCCGACTCCAGCACCGCGCGCACCTGTTCCGGGCTCGGCAGCGTGTAGTGCGGCCGCGACGCGAGAATCCTGCCAGCCACTTCGTAGAAGGCGTCCTGTCCCTCTTCGCTTCCATCGAGCATGCCCCGCGCGAGATCCAGCAACTGCTACACCGGGGAGGAGGACAACGCCCAGACGACGGCGTCACACACGGCAGCTGCCGGAGGCTCCGGCACCACCACCGCATCCTCCGGCAGCCGAGGCAGGCCGGCCTCCGCGAACCAGTCCAGAACTGCCAGCCGCTGATCGCGCCCCTGACAGGCATGCCGCGCCAACGCGGCCGCGCTCTCCACCACCACCGGATCGACGGCGTCCACCACCGACCCCCGGCCGCGCCCCAGACCACGGCGCTGATGACGCTGAAGCAGCCCGGCACGCCGCCAGCCCTCCAGCTGGGAGGCCGTCACCACCACGCCACGGCGAGCGAGTTCATCAATGACCTGTTGATCGGCCCGGCTCGGCGCTCCTCGTACCACCCCGCCATTAGAACCCCGAGAGGTGCCATTCCACGAAAGAAATCACATCTGGCTGACTGATCTCAGCACCGCCCCCTCTCCGGCAAAACCCAAAGCAAGGAGCCACCTCGACCATGACCGCACACCAGCGCGGGCGCATCCGCGCCAGGGCAGCCGCCGCCCTTACTACCGCAGCCCTCGCTCTCCTCCTCGCCGGCGCAGCCCACCACCCCGGCCACCTCGCACAGCTTCTTCTGACCCTCACCGCTGCCCTCGGCGCGGTCACCGCCGTCGTCGCACTCGCTGCAGCCTTCGCCCACACCACCGAGACTCGAACCGCCGCCAGCCAAACTCTCGACCTCCTGCTGCGCCTGGTGCCCTGGTATACCCACCGCGGCTAAATCGCAGCAGCGGCGGCGATGACACCGTTAAGGAAAGGGTGTCAGCCGCCGGGCCCTCATCGACGTGAAAGGAGAGCACAACTAACCGAAGAGAGGCACGGCACCAAACTCCGGATTCGCCTAAGATTTTTTCTAAAGGAAGCACGTGTGCAAGTAGCCGGCCCAGGAAGCCCATCAGCGAACAGGCAGCGCCCCCAATATGGGGACTGTACATACGCAGAGCGATTTGCAGCCCTAGCCACTGCTGATGCAACCACCCTCACAGACCAGAGGCAACTGACACGCCCGCCGACCCCTAGCCAGCCTCGCCCGCGTCAGCGGGCGTTGCCCTGAAGGCGAAGCCGGAAGGGCCCAGGTGGGGGAGCGCAGCGGACACACCAGAGCCGGAGCGAAGCGCAGGCTTCAAGCAGGCAAGCGAAGCGTGCCAGCTTGACCTACCATCAACCCTGAAGCGGAGCGGAGGGGTTGACCGGATAAGCGCAGCGTTCCGGTTTCCCTTTGAAACCCTGGAGCGAAGCGCAGGGGTTTTTCGCTCATATATCGCGCAGCGATATATTACCC
>NZ_JBSFUB010000059.1:0-43921 GCF_053591575.1 Streptomyces altiplanensis
CAACGGTGAGGCGGCCGAGGCGGCCATCCCCGAGCTGGTGATCATCTCGGGCATGTCGGGAGCGGGCCGCAGTACCGCCGCGAAGTGCCTCGAAGCCGGGCCGCTGTCTTCGCGTGGGTGACCTGGACGGCCGTGCCGGCGCCGGTGACCAGATCTGTCCCGGCGCGCCGGGTTTCACGCGCCTTCTTCGAGGACCTGGGAGATGAGCCGGGTCTGCGCCTCCGTCAGCCGCGGGTCCGCGCAGTAGACGGTCTTCCCGTCGACCGTGATCTGGTAGCTGAACCCGTCCGGTACGCCGACGGGCGGTGTGCCCCGGCCTTCGGCGACCGCCGACTCGGCCAGGGCATGCCACTCACCGGCATCGGGCCGTTCCGAGGTGTCCACCTCGGCATACCGCTCGATGCCGGCGAAGCCTCCCGTACGTCTTACCGCGATTCGCATGCTCTCCGTTCTAGTACGGATACGCCTCAGCCGGTAGGCACCCCGACCCGGGACCACGCTTTCAGCAGAGCCTCCCGCTCCTCACCGTCACCGAAACGGGCCCGCGCGGCGGCCGCGGTGGCGCGGGCGAAGCCGGCGAAGTCCACGTCGGCCTCCAGGCTCCCGGCGGTCAGGGTGTCGTACCAGATCTGCCCCGCCCGCTCCCACGCCTTGCCGCCGAGGGCGGTGGCGAGCAGGTAGAAGGCGTGGTTGGGGATGCCGGAGTTGATGTGGACGCCGCCGTTGTCCCGGGTGGTGCGGACGTAGTCGTCCATGGTCGCGGGCTGCGGGTCCTTGCCGAGCAGGTCGTCGTCGTACGCCGTGCCGGGCGCCTTCATGGAGCGCAGGGCCACTCCGGTGACCCGCTCGGTCAGCAGGCCCGCGCCGATCAGCCAGTCGGCCCGGTCGGCGCTCTGGTCGTCGACGTACTGCTTGACCAGGGAGCCGAAGACGTCGGACACGGACTCGTTGAGCGCGCCGGACTGGCCGAAGTACGTGAGGTTGGCCGTGTACTGCGTCACGCCGTGGGCCAGCTCGTGGGCGATGACGTCCACGGGGAGGGTGAAGTCGCGGAAGATCTCGTCACCGTCGCCGAAGACCATCTGCTCGCCGTCCCAGAAGGCGTTTCCGTAGTTCTCGCCGTAGTGGACGCTCGCGACGAGCGGCAGGCCGTTGCCGTCGACCGAATCGCGGCCGAACGCCTTCAGCAGCAGCTCGAAGGTCGCGCCGAGACCCGCGTACGCCCGGTTGACGGTCGCGTCCTGGTGGGGCTCGTCGCCCTCGCCGCGCGCCTTGCGGCCCGGCAGGTTCCGGAGGTGCCCCGCGTCGTGGACGGTGCGGTGGGGGGTGCGGGCGGCCGTGTCCCCGGGCGGGGCGGCCGGCGTGGCGCCGAGCGCCGGGGCGAACTGGCGGCGGGCGCGCTGCGCGGCGTCCGTTTCGAGGGTCCGCCGGGCGGGGCCCGCGAGCGC
Organism: Streptomyces altiplanensis; assembly: GCF_053591575.1. Taxonomy (NCBI): domain Bacteria; kingdom Bacillati; phylum Actinomycetota; class Actinomycetes; order Kitasatosporales; family Streptomycetaceae; genus Streptomyces; species Streptomyces altiplanensis. The sequence continues at coordinate 1,449 of NZ_JBSFUB010000059.1, forward strand.
GGGGTCGTCGGCCCGGGCCAGCTTGTCGAGGACGTGGGGCGGCACGATGGTGCAGAAAACGGGATGCGTGGCTCTCATGACGGCAATGTGGCACTGCGTAACCCAGGTGTCTCTCCTTGTCACCATGATTGACGAAATCGAGTGAAGGATCACTCTCAACCCCTTATCGGTGACCGGTCCCGCATACTGATACAGGACCGGCGTTCCCGGCGCCCCTGGGCTAGGCTGCGGCACATCATGCGTTACGGGCTGCTCCTCCTTAGCTGCCGCGGCGAGGGTCTGTAGTTATAGGCCGACCCCCTCCCCGCGGAGTCTGGTGCTGCAGCGACACCGTCGGCCGTCCCCTCCGCAGGACACCGAGGAGCCCCACGCAATGAACGCCCCTGTTGGACGCCCCACGCCGATCACCAACGCGACGCAGCTGCAGAAGCCGTCCGGGATGCCGGTCCACAAGTACGGCGCGTACGAGGCCGTCGACATCCCCGACCGCACGTGGCCGGACCGGCGGATCACCAAAGCGCCCCGCTGGCTGTCCACCGACCTGCGCGACGGCAACCAGGCCCTGATCGACCCGATGTCCCCCGCCCGCAAGCGCGAGATGTTCGACCTGCTGGTGCGCATGGGCTACAAGGAGATCGAGGTCGGCTTCCCCTCGTCCGGCGAGACCGACTTCAACTTCGTACGCTCCATCATCGAAGAGGGCGCGATCCCCGAGGACGTGACGATCTCCGTCCTCACCCAGGCGCGCGAAGAGCTGATCGAGCGCACCGTGGAATCGCTGGTCGGCGCCCGCCGCGCGACCGTGCACCTGTACAACGCCACCGCGCCGACCTTCCGCCGGGTCGTCTTCCGCGGCTCCAAGGAGCAGGTCAAGCAGATCGCCGTGGACGGCACGCGACTGGTCATGGAGTACGCCGACAAGCTGCTGGGCCCGGAGACGGTCTTCGGCTACCAGTACAGCCCGGAGATCTTCACCGACACCGAGCTGGACTTCGCCCTGGAGGTCTGCGAGGCCGTCTGCGACGTGTGGCAGCCGGAGGAGGGCCGGGAGATCATCCTCAACCTGCCCGCCACCGTGGAGCGTTCGACCCCGTCCACGCACGCGGACCGCTTCGAGTGGATGTCCCGCAACCTGTCCCGGCGCGAGTACGTCTGCCTGTCCGTGCACCCGCACAACGACCGGGGCACCGCCGTCGCCGCCGCCGAGCTGGCGATCATGGCGGGCGCCGACCGCATCGAGGGCTGCCTGTTCGGGCAGGGCGAGCGCACCGGCAATGTCGACCTGGTCACCCTGGGCATGAACCTCTTCTCCCAGGGCGTCGACCCGCAGATCGACTTCTCGCAGATCGACGACATCCGCCGCACCAGCGAGTACTGCAACCAGATGGAGGTCCACCCGCGCCACCCCTACGCGGGCGACCTGGTCTACACCGCCTTTTCCGGCTCCCACCAGGACGCCATCAAGAAGGGCTTCGACGCGATGGAGGCCGAGGCGGCCGCCGCCGGCAAGACGGTCGACGAGATCGAGTGGGCCGTGCCGTACCTGCCGATCGACCCGAAGGACGTGGGCCGTTCGTACGAGGCGGTCATCCGGGTCAACTCGCAGTCCGGCAAGGGCGGCATCGCGTACGTCCTGAAGAACGACCACAAGCTGGACCTGCCGCGCCGCATGCAGATCGAGTTCTCCCGGATCATCCAGGCCAAGACGGACGCCGAGGGCGGCGAGGTCACGCCGAAGGCGATCTGGTCGGTCTTCCAGGACGAGTACCTGCCCAACCCGGAGAACGCGTGGGGCCGCGTCCAGCTGCGTTCCGGCCAGACCACCACCGACACGGACGGCCAGGACACGCTGACCGTCGAGGCGGTCGTGGACGGCGTCGACACCGTGCTGACCGGCACCGGCAACGGCCCGATCTCGGCCTTCTTCGAGGCGCTGGGCGCGGTCGGCGTGGACGCCAGGCTGCTGGACTACCAGGAGCACACGATGAGCGAGGGCGCGAGCGCCCAGGCCGCGTCGTACATCGAGTGCGCGATCGACGGCAAGGTGCTGTGGGGCATCGGCATCGACGCCAACACCACGCGCGCCTCGCTGAAGGCGGTCGTGTCGGCGGTGAACAGGGCCGCTCGCTAAGGGAGTTCAGGCCCCCCGAATCCTCCGGGGGGCCGCTTCTGACCTCACGTTCCGCCCGGCCCCGCCCACCCGGACCGGTGGGCGGGGCCGTCACTTGTCGCGACGGGGTACTGACGCGGCATCACTGATGTGGCTAACATCACGTCAAAGCGGCAGTGTTGCCGGATACGGAGGTGCGACGTGCTGCCAGTCCGAGGGCGGAAACAATACGTATGGGGCATTCGCACTGCTTGGAGCACGGTCGGCGACGGTGACTTCTTCTGCCCCGGCTGCGGCGGCGACCGCAACTACCGGCGTCGCACGGGCCGCAGGCGCCTCACCGTCCTCGGCGTCCCGCTGCTGCCGCGCGGCTACGAGGGCCCGGTCGTCGAATGCGCCGCCTGCCGGCACCACTTCAGCACCGACGCACTCGACCACCCCACCTCCGCCCGCCTCTCCGCGATGCTGCGCGACGCCGTCCACACCGTCGCCCTCGCCGTACTCACCGCGGGCGGCGCGTCCTCCCGTACCGCCAGGGTGACCGCCGTCGCCGCGGTGCGCGCGGCCGGCTTCGACGACTGCACCGAGGACCAGCTCACCACCCTCATCGCCGCGCTCGCCGCCGACACCGGGCGTCTTCCCGGGCCGTACGAAGGGACCGGCGAGCCCTGCGGCGCCGCGCTCGCCATCGAACTGCACGAGGCGCTCGGACCGCTGGCCCCGCACCTCGCGCCCGGCGGCCGTGAATCGATTCTGCTCCAGGGCGCCAGGATCGCCCTCGCCGACGGCCCGTACAGCCCGGCCGAGCACGAGGTGCTGACGATCGTGGGCGGCGCGCTGCTGATCCGCCCCGAGGACACGGTCCGGCTGCTCGCGACCGCCCGCACGCCGTCCTGAACCGTCCGCCGTTCACCGCTGCCCTGCCGCTCCCCCGGGGGTGAGGCGGCCCGCGTGCCGCCCCGGCGGCAGCGCTGTCCTCGCCCGTACGCGCGACGCGCCGGCGCCATCCCGCGACGGGTCTCCGGCGAGGGGAGCGGGCCGGTCCCCTCGCCGTGGCCGCGTACGGGCCGGGGCCCGGCCCGTACGGCTCAGTCCTGAGCCGGGGCCTCGCTCGCCCGCAGCATCGCCTCGCGTTCGACGATCTTCACGCGCTCGCGCCCCTCGGCGGCGCCCAGCGCGCGCTCGGCGCTGTCGAGGTGGTGCCAGCCCTCCCACGTCGTGTACGTCACGCCCTTGGCCGCGAGGAAGTCCACCACGGCGTCCTCGGCGGGCGCGGCGGGCGCGGGCAGGCGGCCCGCGCCGTGGTCAGCCAGCAGGTTGGCGACGGTCTCGTTGGCGTCGCCCTTGGTGTGGCCGATGAGGCCGACGGGGCCGCGCTTGATCCACCCGGTGACGTACGTCGACGTAAGGTGCTCGCCCGCCTCGATGACGCGGCCGCCCTCGTGCGGGACGGTGCCGGTGGTGAAGTCGAAGGGCAGCTTGGGCAGCTCGTCGGAGAGGTACCCGACCGCCCGGTAGACGGCCTGCACGTCCCACGTCTGCGTCTCGCCGGTTCCGGTGACGTTGCCCGTGCCGTCGAGCCGCGTCCGCTCGGTGCGGAGTCCGACGACCCTGCCGTCCTCGCCGACGACCTCGACGGGCGACTCGAAGAAGTGCAGGAAGAGTTTGTGGGGCCGGTCGCCGACGTCCCGGATCGCCCAGTTCTCCAGCGTCTTGGCGACCATGTCCGCCTGCTTGTTGCCGCGGCGGGTGGCGATGCTGCCCTCGTCGTAGTCGATGTCCTCGGGGTTGACGACGACCTCGATGGTGGGGGAGTGGTCCAGCTCGCGCAGCTCCATCGGGCTGAACTTCGCCTGCGCGGGGCCGCGCCGCCCGAAGACGTGGATCTCGCGCGCCCTGTTGGCGGCGAGGCCGTCGTAGACGTTCGGCGGGATCTCGGTGGGCAGCAGCTCGTCGGCGGTCTTGGCGAGGATGCGGGCCACGTCGAGCGCGACGTTGCCGACGCCGAGGACGGCCACCTTCTCGGCCTCCAGCGGCCAGGTGCGCGGGACGTCCGGGTGGCCGTCGTACCAGGAGACGAAGTCGGCGGCCCCGTAGGAGCCGTCGAGGTCGATGCCCGGTATGTCCATCGCCCGGTCGGCGCTCGCGCCGGTGGAGAAGATCACCGCGTCGTAGAACGCGCGGAGGTCGTCCAGGCCGATGTCGGACGGGTAGTCGACGTTGCCGAAGAGGCGTATCTGCGGCTTGTCGAGGACCTGGTGCAGGGCGGTGATGATGCCCTTGATGCGGGGGTGGTCGGGCGCGACGCCGTAACGGATCAGGCCGAAGGGCGCGGGCATCCGCTCGAAGAGGTCGATGGAAACACCGGGCTCGGAGGCCGCCTCGGATTTCAGCAGGGCGTCGGCGGCGTAGATCCCGGCGGGGCCGGCACCGACGATCGCTATCCGCAGGGGGCGGGGCATGGGGGTTCCCTTCGAGCGGCGACAACTGGACAACTGTCTCAAGCGTCACCCTAGGCAAGAAATTACCTGCTCAGGTACCTGACCCCTGCCTATGACCCCATAAGTCATGCTTATGACTTCTCATAGGTGTCCTTGATGGGGCGGGGCGCCGCATGCGTTGGCCACGGGTTAACTCCCTTGTGGTGCCAGCGGGTTGCAGAGCATGTCGTCCTGCCGATTTCGGATGCGTGGCCTCAAGGTGGAGGGAGAAAAGGAAAAAGGGTAAGAAAGAGGCGCGCATAGTGTCAAAGGGAATGGAAGAAGGCGATTTCGTCATCGATACGCGCACCGGGCGCGTGGGATGTGTCAGGGGGAACGAGGGGCCGCGTCTTCGGCTCCGGCCCGTCGGCGGCGGACGGGAATGGGACTGCTCTCCCGACGACGTGCGCCCCGCCACCATCGCCGAGACGATGCGCGCCAAGGTCGCGGCGGCCAATGCCCTCAGCCGGCGTGGGCGGTGACCGGAGAAGAAGCGGGTCTGTGACATACGCCATGCGCTGCGGGACCCGGCGAGGCGAGTGCGGTCGCGAGGTGGGCGAGAATGGACGTATGAGCCTGTTCCGCGACGACGGCATCGTGCTGCGCACCCAGAAGCTGGGCGAGGCGGACCGGATCATCACGCTGCTCACCCGCGGTCACGGCCGCGTACGCGCCGTCGCGCGCGGAGTGCGGCGGACCAAGTCGAAATTCGGGGCCCGCCTGGAGCCCTTCTCGCACGTCGACGTGCAGTTCTTCTCGCGCGGCAGCGAGCTGGTCGGGCGCGGGCTGCCGCTGTGCACGCAGGGCGAGACCATCGCCCCGTACGGCGGCGGCATCGTCACGGACTACGGCCGCTACACCGCCGGTACGGCGATGCTGGAGACCGCGGAGCGGTTCACCGACCACGAGGGCGAGCCCGCCGTACAGCAGTACCTGCTGCTCGTCGGCGCCCTGCGCACCCTCGCCCGCGGCGAGCACGCCCCCCACCTCATCCTGGACGCCTTCCTGCTGCGCTCGCTGGCCGTCAACGGCTACGCGCCCAGCTTCACCGACTGCGCGCGCTGCGGCCTCGACGGTCCGAACCGGTTCTTCTCGGTGGCGGCGGGCGGCGTCGTGTGCGGCGACTGCCGGGTGCCCGGAAGCGTCGTACCCTCGGCGGAGGCCGTCGGTCTGCTCAGCGCGCTGCTCACGGGGGACTGGGAGACCGCGGACAGCTGCGAGGCCCGGCACGTCAGGGAAGGCAGTGGGCTGGTGTCGGCCTATCTGCACTGGCACTTGGAACGCGGACTGCGCTCGCTGCGGTACGTGGAGAAGTAGAGAAGTGAATCGAGGGAGAGAAAAGCTCATGGCGCGACGCGGGATTCTCGGCCGTAACCGGCGCGAATACAAGACGCCGGAACCGCACCCGTCCGGCGCGCGGCCGCCGAAGATCCCCGGCGAGCTGGTTCCGGAGCACGTGGCGATCGTCATGGACGGCAACGGCCGCTGGGCGAAGGAGCGCGGACTGCCGCGCACCGAGGGCCACAAGGTCGGCGAGGGCGTCGTGCTCGACGTGCTCAAGGGCTGCCTGGAAATGGGCGTCAAGAACCTCTCCCTGTACGCCTTCTCCACCGAGAACTGGAAGCGCTCGCCCGAGGAGGTGCGCTTCCTGATGAACTTCAACCGGGACGTCATCCGCCGCCGCCGGGACGAGATGGACGAGCTCGGCATCCGCATCCGGTGGACCGGCCGCATGCCGAAGATGTGGAAGTCCGTCGTCCAGGAGCTCCAGGTCGCCCAGGAGCAGACCAAGGACAACGACGCCATGACGCTGTACTTCTGCGTCAACTACGGCGGGCGCGCGGAGATCGCGGACGCGGCGCAGGCCGTCGCGCGCGACGTCGCGGCGGGCAGGCTCGACCCGTCGAAGGTCAACGAGAAGACCCTCGCGAAGTACATGTACTACCCGGACATGCCGGACGTCGACCTCTTCGTGCGCCCCAGCGGCGAGCAGCGCACGTCCAACTACCTGATCTGGCAGAGCGCGTACGCCGAGATGGTCTTCCAGGACGTCCTGTGGCCGGACTTCGACCGCCGCGACCTGTGGCGCGCCTGCGTCGAGTACGCCTCCCGCGACCGCCGCTTCGGCGGCGCGGTCCCGAACGAGGAGCAGCTCGCCGCGGGCAGCATGTAGGCGGCGGCGAGGGGCCGGCGGCCGGCCGAGGGGCCGCCGCCGGGATCCCGCCCCGCGGGTCACCGGGGGCGGGGACGCCGACCGGGCCGCGGAGGCCGCCGAGCCGGTCGGCCGGCGCGCGGCGGCATTCCGGCGGGCGTCCGGCGTCCGGACGCGCGACCGCGTCCGGTGCCCCGCCCCGTCCCGTGTCCCTACGCCGCGCCCGCGCACTCCACGCACGTGCCGAAGATCTCCACGGTGTGGGCCACGTTCACGTAGCCGTGCTGGGCGGCGATGGCCTCGGCCCACTTCTCCACCGCGGGGCCCTCGACCTCGACGGCCTTGCCGCACACCCGGCACACCAGGTGGTGGTGGTGCTCGCCGCTGGAGCAGCGCCGGTACACCGCCTCGCCCTCACTGGTGCGCAGCACGTCCACCTCGCCGGCGTCGGCGAGGGACTGAAGGGTGCGGTAGACCGTCGTCAGCCCGACCGAGTCGCCCCGGTGCTTGAGCATGTCGTGAAGCTCCTGCGCGCTGCGGAACTCGTCCACCTCGTCGAGCGCGGCCGCTACGGCGGCCCGCTGCCGGGTGGACCGGCCGCGCACCGGGGATGGGGTTCCCGCAGTCGTCACAGGTGCCTCCTCTGGTCGCCCGTACGTATGCCGGGCCATTCTGCCAGGTCGCTGCCGGCCGCCGGTCAGACCTTGGCGTCGTCAGTGGGGCGCCGGGTGTCCGGCAGACCGCCGGCCTCCACGCTACAGCCGCCCGCCGGTCCGGCCTCCGCCTCGCCCAGGGCCCGTGCCCGGCGCCTCGCCAGGGGAGCGGCCAGTGCGGTCAGTACGAAGAAGGCGGCGATGGCCAGCAGCACGATCGTCGCGCCCGGCGGCACTTCGTACTCGTACGAGGTCACCGTGCCGGCCAGCGTCACGACCGTGCCGATGACCACGGACAGGACGAACGTGACCTTGAACGACCGGGTGATCTGCTGCGCCGCCGCCACCGGCACCACCATCAGCGCGCTGACCAGCAGCAGTCCGACGACGCGCATGGCGACGGTGACCGTGACGGCCGCGGTGACCGCGATCAGCAGATTCAGGGCGCGCACCGGCAGACCGGTCACCCGCGCGAACTCCTCGTCCTGGCTGACCGCGAAGAGATGACGCCGCAGTCCGACCGTGACCAGCATCACAAAGGCGGCGAGCAGACAGATCGCGACGACGTCCGCGTCCGAGACCGTCGACAGCGAGCCGAAGAGGTACGAGGTGAGGTTGGAGTTGGAGCCGCCCGGTGCGAGGTTGATCAGCAGGACACCGCCCGCCATGCCGCCGTAGAAGAGCATGGCCAGCGCCATGTCGCCGCGCATGCGCCCGTACCAGCGGATCAGTTCCATCGCGACGGCGCCGGCGACCGAGACGAGCGCGGCCATCCACACCGGGTTGGCGCTCAGCAGGAAGCCGAGGCCGACACCGGTCATCGCGACATGGCCGATGCCGTCGCCCATCAGGGCCTGGCGGCGCTGCACGAGGTAGATGCCGACGGCGGGGGCGGTGATGCCGACGAGGACGGCTGCGAGCAGCGCCCGCTGCATGAAGGCTGTTTCGAGGATTTCCATCAGTCAGGTCAGCAGTCCTGTGCGGACGGGCTCGGAAGCCGCGTGCGGGTGTACGTGGTCGTGGCCGGGCAGCGCGTGCTGGCCCAGGGACTCCGGGGGCGGCCCGTCGTGCGTGACGCAGCCGTCGCGCAGGACCACCGCGCGGTCGATCAGCGGCTCCAGGGCGCCGAGCTCGTGCAGGACGAGCAGCACGGTCGTACCGGCCGCCACCTGCTCGCGCAGGGTCGTCGCGAGGATCTCCTGGCTGTTCAGGTCCACGCCCGCCATCGGCTCGTCCATGATCAGCAGTTCCGGCTCGGCGGCGAGGGCCCGCGCGATGAGCACGCGCTGGTGCTGGCCGCCGGAGAGGGCGTTCACGGAGTCCTTGGTGCGGTCCGCGAGCCCGACGAGCCCGATGGCGCGGTGCACGGCGGCGCGGTCGGCCTTCGAGGGCCAGCGCAGCTTCGCGCGGGAGAGGCGGCCGGAGGAGACGATCTCGTACACGGTCGCGGGAACGCCGCTCGCGGCCGTGGTGCGCTGCGGTACGTACCCGACGCGCGCCCAGTCGCGGAAGCGGCGCAGCGGCGTACCGAAGAGGTCGACGGTGCCGCCGGTGAGCGGCACCTGGCCGATCACGGAACGTACCGCCGTCGACTTGCCGGAGCCGTTGGCGCCGAGCAGGGAGACGACCTCACCGCGGTGCACGGTGAGATCGACGCCGCGCAGCACGGGGCGTGAGCCGAGCGTGGCCGTGGCGCCGCGCAGGGATATGACGGGCTGCTCTGGCTCTGGCTTCATGGCTCTCGCCTCCGATGCTGCGGGTGATGCCGGGGTGCCGGGTCGTACGGGGGAGACCTGCTTCACTTCGCGCCGAGGGCCTTCTCCAGCGCGGCGAGGTTGGACTCCATGACCTCGATGTAGTCATCGCCCTTGGACTTGTCCGTGATTCCCTCCAGCGGGTCCAGGACGTCGGTCTTGAGGCCGGCGTCGCCCGCGAGGGTCCTGGCGGTCTTGTCGCTGGCGAGCGTCTCGAAGAAGACCGTGGTGACCTTGTCCTTCTCGGCGATCTTCTGGAGGTCCTTCATGCGGGACAGGCTGGGCTCGGAGTCGGGGTCGAGGCCGCTGATGCCTTCCTGCTTGAGGTCGTAGCGCTCGGCGAGGTAGCCGAAGGCGGCGTGGGTGGTGATGAAGGTCCTGGTGCCGGTGTTCTTCAGGCCGCTCTCGAACTTCGCGTGCAGCCCGTCGAGCTTGCCGACCAGGGCGTCGGTGTTCTTCTTGTACGCGGCGGCGTTGTCGGGGTCGGCCTTCTCCAGGGCCTTGCCGACGCCCTTGGCGACCTCGGAGTACTTCACGGGGTCCAGCCAGACGTGGGGGTCGCCGGCGGCGCCTGCGTGGTCGTGGCCGTCTTCGTCGGCGTGCTCGTCCGCGTGCTCGCCGGCGTGCTCTTCGCCCTCGTGCTCGTCGTGGCCGGCCCCGGTGCCGTGCTCTTCGAGGTGGGTGAGGCCGGCGGCGTCGACGGTGTTCTTCACACCGGACTGCGCGACGGCCTCGTCGACGGCGGGCTGGAGGCCCTTGAGGTAGAGGAGGAAGTCCGCTTCGCCGAGCCCGGCGGTCTGCTTCGGGCTGAGCTCCAGGTCGTGCGGTTCGACGCCGGGCTTCGTCAGGGTCGATACGGCGACGTGCTCGCCGCCTATCTCCTCGGCGAGGTACTGCAGGGGGTAGAACGACGCCACCACGTCGAGCTTGCCGTTGCCGTCCTTGTCGGCGGCGCCGGAGGAGGAGGAGCAGGCGCTGACGGCCATCAGGCCGAGTGCGACGGCTCCGGCGGTCGCGGCGGTGGGTATGAGGCGTCGTCGTACGTTCATGACACCCATTTTCAACAAAAGTGGAAACGATTGTCAATAATGCCGGATGTGATCCGGGTCCGGCCCCCTTACCGGGATACCGATTTGATCCGGGGGGTGTGAGCGCCGGTAACCTGAATCATTCGCGTTCGTCGTCGTCGTAATGAAGAGAGCACCGTGGCCGCCGACAAGATCGACACCATCGTCAGCCTGAGCAAGCGCCGTGGCTTCGTCTACCCGTGCAGTGAGATCTACGGCGGCTCCCGGGCCGCCTGGGACTACGGACCGCTGGGTGTCGAACTCAAGGAGAACATCAAGCGCCAGTGGTGGCGCTCCATGGTCATCGCGCGCGAGGACGTGGTCGGTCTCGACTCCTCCGTGATCCTGGCCCCCGAGGTCTGGGAGGCGTCCGGCCACGTCGCGACGTTCTCCGACCCGCTCACCGAGTGCACCGCCTGCCACAAGCGCCACCGCGCGGACCACCTGATCGAGGCGTACGAGGCCAAGCACAACGGCCGCGCCCCCGAGAACGGCCTGGCCGACGTCAACTGCCCGAACTGCGGCACCAAGGGCCAGTTCACCGAGCCCAAGCAGTTCTCCGGCATGCTGGAGACGCACCTCGGCCCGACCCAGGACACCGGCTCGCGCGCCTTCCTGCGTCCCGAGACCGCGCAGGGCATCTTCACCAACTTCGCCCAGGTCCAGCAGACTTCGCGCAAGAAGCCGCCGTTCGGCATCGCGCAGATGGGCAAGTCCTTCCGCAACGAGATCACGCCGGGCAACTTCATCTTCCGCACGCGCGAGTTCGAGCAGATGGAGATGGAGTTCTTCGTCAAGCCGGGCGAGGACGAGCAGTGGCAGGAATACTGGATGGAGCAGCGCTGGAGCTGGTACCGCGAGCTTGGTCTCCGTGAGGAGAACATGCGCTGGTTCGAGCACCCGGCGGAGAAGCTCTCCCACTACTCGAAGCGCACCGCCGACATCGAGTACCGCTTCAACTTCGGCGGCAGCGAGTTCTCCGAGCTGGAGGGTGTGGCCAACCGCACCGACTTCGACCTCAAGGCCCACTCCAAGGCCTCGGGCCAGGACCTGTCGTTCTTCGACCAGGAGGCCGGCGAGCGCTGGACCCCGTACGTCATCGAGCCGGCGGCCGGCGTGAACCGCGCCATGCTCGCCTTCATGCTCGACGCGTACATCGAGGACGAGGCCCCGAACGCCAAGGGCGTCATGGAGAAGCGCACCGTGATGCGCCTCGACCCGCGCCTGGCGCCGGTCAAGGTCGCGGTCCTGCCGCTGTCGCGCAACCCGCAGCTGTCGCCCAAGGCCAAGGGCCTGGCGACCGACCTGCGCAAGAACTGGAACATCGAGTTCGACGACGCGGGCGCCATCGGCCGCCGCTACCGCCGTCAGGACGAGATCGGTACGCCGTTCTGCGTGACCGTCGACTTCGACACCCTCGACGACAACGCGGTGACGGTGCGCGAGCGCGACACGATGAAGCAGGAGCGCGTCTCGCTGGACCAGATCCAGTCCTACCTGGGCGGCCGTCTCCTCGGCTGCTGACCCGGGCGTACGCGTACGTACGTCTCCGAGACCCCGGCTGCGCACGGCGGAGCCGGGGTCTTCGCGTTCCCCGGCCGGGCCGGGCGGCAGAAAATCCGGTGACCGGCGGCGCCGGGGCCCGGTACTCTCACAAGCATGTTCTTCCAGATCTACGAGTGAGCGCGCGGCGGACCCCGTCCGCCCCCCACCAGACGAATCCGCAGATCACTTCTCATCACTTCGGGAGAACCCCGTGGCAAAGAGCCGCAACAACCTTCTCGGCGTAGGCGGGCAGCGCAAGAGGATGTCCCGCGCCGAACTCGCGGACAACGGCCCCACGCGCAACGCCGACCGCAGGACGGCCGCCGACCAGAAGGAGGAGCTGCTGCGCAAGATGCGCGAGCGCACCACCGGGGAAGACGGCGGCGAGGCGGCCGCGGAGGGCACTCAGGACGCCCAGGACGCCCAGAGCTGACCTGCTTTTCGGCACAGGCAGGCACAGGCACAGGCACAGCAGTGGGCCCGGACCGCACACCGCGGTCCGGGCCCACTGGTGCGTCCGGACCGTCCTCAGCGCGCCGCGCCCGCCGAGACCCGACCGGCCTCGGCCCCCTCCAGCCGGGCCGCCGTCCGCCGCGCCGACCCCAGCGCCCACGGCCCGCTGGTCAGCGCCCCCACCAGCAGCACGCACAGTCCGCAGCCGGTGAGGATCCACCAGGCCGGCCTGCTCGCCGCCACGGAGGTGTCGTCGTACGACCGTCCGTGCACCCCGGCCGCCAGTACCGCGCCGATCACGGCGACGCCCAGCGTCTGGCCGACCTGCCTGCTGGTCGAGGCGACCGCGGCGGCGACGCCCGCCTGGGCGCGCGGCATGCCGGACACGGCGGTGTTGGTGATCGGCGCGTTCACCATGCCGAAGCCCAGGCCGAAGAGGACGTAACCGGTGAACAGCAGGGGCGTGGACGTCTCGGCCTCGAAGACCGCGAACAGCACGCCGCTCGCCGCCATCGCGACCCCGGCCACCAGGAGCGGCAGCCGTGGTCCGCGGCTGCCGACGAGCCTTCCCGAGAGCGGTGCGCAGACGAACGTCAGCGCGGCCATGGGGAGCATGTAGAGGCCGGCGTGCAGAGCGGAGAACCCTCGTACGTCCTGGAGGTACAGGGTGTTCATGAAGAGGAAGCCGCCGAGCGCGGCGAACGCGCACACGGCGATCACCGTCGCGCCGCTGAACGGCGCGCTCCGGAAGAACCGCAGGTCGATCAGCGGCTCCGCCCGCCGGGGTTCGTACACGAGGAGCCCCACGAGGGACAGGACGGCCGTTCCCGCGGACGTCAGGATGAGCGGTGACGTCCAGCCCGCCAGGGGCGCCTCGATGATCGCGTACGTGAGCGACCCGAGCAGCGCGATGATCAGCAGCTGTCCGACGGGATCGGGACGGCGCGCCTTCGGGGCGCGCGACTCGGGTACGTACCGGACGGTCAGCAGCAGCGCGGCGAGTCCGACCGGCAGATTGACCCAGAAGATCGCCCGCCAGCCGACCGAGTCCACCAGCAGTCCGCCGACCAGCGGGCCCGCGGCCATCGAGATGCCCACCACCCCGCCCCACACCCCGATCGCCCGGGCCCGCTCGCGCGGTTCGGTGAAGGTGTTGGTGATGATCGACATCGCGACGGGGTTGAGCATCGAGCCGCCGACGGCCTGCACCATGCGGAAGGCGACGAGCGATTCGAGGTTCGGCGCGAGGGAGCAGAGCAGCGACCCGAGCGTGAAGAGCACGAGCCCGGCCTTGAAGACCTTGCGCCGCCCGATCCGGTCGGCGGTGGAGCCGGCGAGCATCAGCAGCGAGGCGAGGACGAGCGTGTACGCGTCGACCGTCCACTGCATTCCGGCGACTGACGCGCCCAGTTCCTTCCGCATGGAAGGGAGGGCGACATTGAGCGCGGTGTTGTCGAGGCTGACGATCAGCAGGCTCATGCAGCAGATCGCCAGCACCAGCGACCGCCGCCGGTGGCTGAGCTCGGGCATGAGTCGATAGTACGACTCACTAACGACTCTCGTCGTGCGGGACAATGGGGCCATGACGACCGCGCTCCCCCTGTCCCCCACGCTGTCCATCGGCCCGCACTCCGTGCAGCCGCCGGTGGTGCTCGCCCCCATGGCCGGCATCACCAACGCCCCTTTCCGCACCTTGTGCCGCGAGTTCTCCGGCGGCAAGGGGCTGTTCGTGAGTGAGATGATCACGACGAGGGCGCTGGTCGAGCGCAACGAGAAGACCATGCACCTGATCCACTTCGACGCGGCCGAGACACCCCGGTCCATTCAGCTGTACGGGGTGGACCCGGTCACCGTCGGCAAGGCGGTCCGCATGATCGTGGACGAGGACCTGGCCGATCACATCGACCTGAACTTCGGCTGCCCGGTGCCGAAGGTGACGCGCAAGGGCGGCGGCTCGGCGCTTCCGTACAAGCGGCCGCTGCTGCGGGCGATCCTGAACGAGGCCGTGTCCAACGCGGGCGAGCTGCCCGTGACGATGAAGATGCGCAAGGGCATCAACGACGACCACCTCACCTACCTCGACGCCGGACGCATAGCGGTCGAGGAGGGCGTCACGGCGATCGCCCTGCACGGGAGGACCGCCGCCCAGCACTACGGCGGTACGGCCGACTGGGACGCCATCGCGCGCCTCAAGGAGCACGTGCCGGAGATCCCGGTGCTCGGGAACGGCGACATCTGGTCGGCGGACGACGCGCTGCGGATGATGCGCGAGACCGGCTGCGACGGCGTGGTCGTCGGGCGCGGCTGCCTGGGGCGGCCGTGGCTGTTCGGGGACCTGGTCGCCGGGTTCGAGGGCACGGGCGCGTACGCCGCTCCGACGCTGCGCGAGGTCGCCGCGGTGATGCGCAGGCACGCGGAACTGCTCGGGGAGTGGATCGGGGACGAGGCACGCGGGGTCATTGACTTCCGTAAGCATGTCGCCTGGTACCTCAAGGGCTTCTCGGTGGGTTCGGAGATGCGTAAGAAACTTGCAATCTCCTCATCCCTGGATGAAATGGACGCTCACTTGAGCGAGCTCAATCTGGACCAGGAGTGGCCCGAAGGGGCGGACGGGCCGCGCGGCCGTTCGTCCGGCAATGGGCGGGTTGTCCTGCCTGATGGCTGGCTGAAGGACCCGTACGACTGCTCGGGCGTGAGCGTGGAGGCCGAGCTGGACACGTCCGGAGGCTGAGATCCGGGTCTCGTTCGGGTCTCATCTGTGACGTGATTCTCGCCACGCCTGATGTACTCATTGCTCAGATGAGCACATCAGGCGGGGCTGCACCTCTCAAAAGGTGGCACTGGGTGCCACCTCCTTTTGTTTTGATCGATCAAATCATCCGTCACTCTGTGGTGTCTATATGTGGAAAGTTCGATGCTCTCCGTGTTGATGTGTAAAACACTTGAACGAATGGGCTGATCGCTCCGGGAGAGTTGATCACTTTCGATCTGCTGGCGGACGAGTGGTTAAGGCCGCATGACAGTCAGGTGGACGTACCCAGGCACCTTCGATCTGGGTATGTTCCTCGCCGTCAGGGCAGCCACCGCGTCCTCGAGGAGTCGAGACCCGTGTCGGAAAACAAAGAACCCCAGGTAGCCACCGAGCCCCAGGGGCAGAAGTTCGTTTATGACTTCACCGAGGGCAACAGGGACCTCAAGGACCTGCTGGGTGGCAAGGGCGCCAACCTCGCCGAGATGACCAACCTCGGGCTGCCGGTCCCTCCGGGCTTCACCATCACCACCGAGGCCTGCAAGGTCTACCTCGACAGCGGCGAGGCGCCGGACGCCCTGCGCGACGAGGTCAGCGCGCACCTCGAAGCCCTCGAGCAGAAGATGGGCAAGAAGCTCGGCCAGGCCGACAACCCGCTGCTCGTCTCCGTCCGCTCGGGCGCCAAGTTCTCCATGCCCGGCATGATGGACACCGTCCTGAACATCGGGCTCTCCGACAAGTCGGTCACCGGCCTCGCCAAGCAGGCCGGCGGCGACGAGCGCTTCGCGTGGGACTCGTACCGCCGTCTCATCCAGATGTTCGGCAAGACCGTCCTCGGCGTCGACGGCGAGCTCTTCGAAGAGGCGCTGGAGCAGGCCAAGCACGCCAAGAAGGTCACGGTCGACACCGACCTGGAGGCGGCCGACCTCAAGAAGCTGGTCCGCAAGTTCAAGAAGATCGTCTCCGACGAGGCCGGACGCGACTTCCCGCAGGACCCGCGCGAGCAGATGGACCTCGCCATAAACGCGGTCTTCGACTCGTGGAACACCGACCGCGCCAAGCTCTACCGCCGCCAGGAGCGCATCCCCGGCGACCTCGGCACGGCCGTCAACGTGTGCTCCATGGTCTTCGGCAACCTCGGCCCCGACTCCGGCACCGGCGTCGCCTTCACCCGCGACCCCGCCAGCGGCCACCAGGGCGTCTACGGCGACTACCTGCAGAACGCGCAGGGTGAGGACGTGGTCGCCGGCATCCGCAACACCGTGCCGCTCGCCGACCTCGAGCACATCGACAAGGCGTCGTACGACCAGCTCATGCAGATCATGGAGACGCTGGAGACCCACTACAAGGATCTCTGCGACATCGAGTTCACCATCGAGCGCGGCCAGCTGTGGATGCTCCAGACCCGTGTCGGCAAGCGCACCGCCGGCGCCGCCTTCCGCATCGCGACGCAGCTCGTCGACCAGGGCCTCATCGACGAGGCCGAGGCGCTCCAGCGCGTCAACGGCGCCCAGCTCGCGCAGCTGATGTTCCCGCGCTTCGACGAGGAGGCGAAGACCGAGAAGCTCGGCCGCGGCATCGCCGCCTCCCCGGGCGCGGCGGTCGGCAAGGCGGTCTTCGACTCGTACACGGCGGTCAAGTGGTCGCGTTCCGGCGAGAAGGTCATCCTCATCCGCCGTGAGACGAACCCGGACGACCTCGACGGCATGATCGCCGCCGAGGGCATCCTGACCTCGCGCGGCGGCAAGACCTCGCACGCCGCCGTCGTCGCCCGCGGCATGGGCAAGACCTGTGTCTGCGGCGCCGAGGAGATCGAGGTCGACACCAAGCGCCGCCGGATGACGGCCCCGGGCGGGATCGTCGTAGAGGAGGGCGACGTCGTCTCCATCGACGGCTCCACCGGCAAGGTGTACCTCGGTGAGGTGCCCGTCGTGCCGTCCCCGGTCGTCGAGTACTTCGAGGGCCGCATGCACGCGGGCGCCGACGACGCCGACGAACTGGTCGCCGCCGTGCACCGGATCATGGCGTACGCCGACCGGGTCCGCCGCCTGCGCGTGCGCGCCAACGCCGACAACGCCGAGGACGCCCTGCGCGCCCGCCGCTTCGGCGCCCAGGGCATCGGCCTGTGCCGCACCGAGCACATGTTCCTCGGTGAGCGCCGCGAGCTCGTCGAGCGGCTGATCCTGGCCGACACGGACGACGAGCGCGAGCAGGCGCTGGACGCGCTGCTGCCGCTCCAGAAGGCCGACTTCATCGAGCTGTTCGAGTCGATGGACGGTCTGCCCGTGACGGTGCGGCTGCTCGACCCGCCGCTGCACGAGTTCCTCCCCGACATCACCGAGCTGTCGGTGCGCGTCGCCCTCGCCGAGTCCCGCAAGGACGCGAACGAGAACGACCTGCGCCTGCTCCAGGCCGTGCACAAGCTGCACGAGCAGAACCCGATGCTGGGTCTGCGCGGTGTACGTCTGGGCCTGGTCATCCCGGGTCTGTTCGCGATGCAGGTCCGCGCCATCGCCGAGGCGGCCGCCCACCGCAAGAACGCCAAGGGCGACCCGCGCGCGGAGATCATGATTCCGCTCGTCGGCACGGTCCAGGAGCTGGAGATCGTCCGCGAGGAGGCCGACCAGGTCATCGCCGAGGTCGAGGCGGCCACCGGCACGAAGCTGAAGCTGACCATCGGCACGATGATCGAGCTGCCGCGCGCCGCGCTGACCGCCGGCCAGATCGCCGAGGCCGCGCAGTTCTTCTCCTTCGGTACGAACGACCTCACCCAGACCGTGTGGGGCTTCTCCCGCGACGACGTCGAGGCGAGCTTCTTCACGGCGTACCTGGAGAAGGGCATCTTCGGGGTCTCCCCGTTCGAGACGATCGACCGGGACGGCGTCGGCTCGCTGGTGCGGTCGGCCGTCGAGGCCGGACGCGCCACGCGCCCCGACCTGAAGCTCGGCGTCTGCGGCGAGCACGGCGGCGACCCGGAGTCGGTGCACTTCTTCCACGAGGTGGGGCTGGACTACGTGTCCTGCTCGCCCTTCCGGATCCCGGTGGCGCGCCTGGAGGCGGGCCGCGCGGCTGCGCAGTCCACGGGCAGCGACTCGCGCTAGCGGGACCACCGGAGCTCCCGCCGGTCCACCCCAACCCTCGAACGGACCGGCAACGGCTCCGGCGCAACAAAGAAGCGGCGGCACCTCGTGCGGAGGTGCCGCCGCTCTGTTGTGCCGACGACGGAAAGTTCAGGAAACAACAGAAAGCAACAGCAGGTGAATTACGCCATTCTCTGCTGAAAGCAGGGCAGGATGCGGTCGCCGGATCCCCACCCGCCGACCGCATCCTGATACCCCGCCGGGCATCGAACTGTTCCCTTCGCCGACCGCCGCCAGGCCCGGCGAAGCCCCCCACGGCCTTCGCTGTGCCTTTCCGGTGACTCCGGTGTCGTGCCCGACGGGGAACAGCATTTCGTTCGGTGCGGGGGGCGCGCGATGCGTTTCAACTGTGGCTGAAAGGCCGTGGTGACGGCGTGTGATGGCATGCATACTCGACTGCGGGGGGCGATTGCGGATGCAACAGATGGGGCTTCGGTGCTGCGTGTTCATTTCTCCGGTGTTGACTTGTCGAGGGTTCGGCTGTCCGACCGGCCGGACGCGTTATGGGAAACAGTCCTCAGTTTTCACAGATTAAGAGACCGGCGCGGTGCCAAGGTGTTCGGAGAATGGCGCCGGGAATCGCGGACTCGGTTGAATGGTGAAACACGACTGCTGGCCTCCGTGATACCGAACAGGGGTTATTTCCCGGATTTCCTGACACCCCGTGAGGGGGTGCGCGGCATGGACGCGGGACTCGAAGCGCTACGGGCCACCGCCTCCGACCGGCTGCGCGCCGAACTGGCCCTGCTGGCCGCCTCGCACCGACCGGACCGTACGGCTCCGCCGGGCCGTGCGGCATTGGCACGGCACGGCGTCGCCCCGCTCACCGGGCGCCGGGGCGACATCCTCGGCCGGCTCGCCGGAGCCCTGCGCGGCTACCACCGCGCCGCCGTCGAGCCGTACTGGCCGCACATCCGGGCCCGTGTCGAAGCCGACCGGGCGGCCCGGGGCCGCGCGCTGCTCGACGGCGGCGCGGACGAGCTCCTCGCCTCGCTCCCGCCGATGCTGCGCTGGCGTCCGCCGGTCCTGGAGGCCGACTATCCGGTCGACCGGGACCTGTATCTGCGGGGCCGGGGCCTGCTGCTCCAGCCCTCGTTCTTCTGCCGCGGCACCCCGGTCGTCTACCGCGACCCGAACCTGCCGCCCGTCCTGGTCTACCCGGTGACCCACGCCGAGGCCCCGGCCCCTTCGGACGACCCGGGCCCGCCCCTGGGCCGCCTGGTCGGCCAGACCCGCTCGGCGGTCCTCGCGGCCATCGGCGGCGGCTGTACGACGAGCGAGCTGGCCCGCAGGGCCGGGGTGTCGCTCGCCTCGGCGAGCCAGCACGCGTGCGTCCTGCGCGAGGCGGGCCTCCTCGTCACCCTGCGCCACGGGAACGCGGTCCTGCACACCCTGACGCCACTGGGCGCCGCCCTCCTGCGGGGCGGCGCCACGGCGGAAGCACTGCGGTGACGCGGGGGCCGGCCGCACGGGGGCGGCCGGCCCGTCCGGGGCCGTCAGCTGCGGAAGGGGCCCGTCACCTCGTACGTGATGCCGCCCGAGGAGCTGCCGCTCGTGCCGCGCTGGCTGGAGAAGTACAGGCGCTTGCCGTCCGGTGAGAACGCCGGCCCCGTGATCTCCGATCCCGACTGCCCGTCGATCCGCAGGAAGGGCGCGACGACGTCGTCCGGCGTGATCACGCAGATCTCCATGGTGCCGCCGTCCTCCGCGACGAACAGGTCGCCGGAGGAGGTGCCGGTGACGTTGTCGACGCCCGTCAGCGGGGCGGTGCCGCTCACCAACGAGTCGTCGTAGGCGAGCTCGATGGTCTGCGCCGCCGCGTTGTACCGCCAGACGCGGTTGTCGCCCTTGGTGGTGAACCAGCACGTGTCGTCGGCGTAGTAGCAGCCCTCGCCGCCCGTGAAGCGCTTGGCGCCCGAGACCTGGTTGCGGGTGGCGGTCGTGGCGCCGCTCGGGTCGGGGACGGTGGCCCAGGTGACCGGTCCGGACGTGCCCGAGCCCATCTTCAGGACTTCGAGCCTGCCTGCCGACAGGTCGCCCCAGGTGGTGGGCGTGAAGCGGTAGAAGCAGCCGTCGGTGACGTCCTCGGTGAGGTAGATCGTCCTGCGTACGGGGTCGGCCGCGGCGGCCTCGTGCTTGAAGCGGCCCATCGCGTCACGGCGTACGGCGGCCTTCACGCCCCACGGGTCGGTCTCGTAGACGTACCCGCGGTCGACCTCCTCGCAGGACAGCCAGGTGTTCCACGGGGTCGTGCCGCCCGCGCAGTTCTGGCGGGTGGAGGACAGGATGCGGTACGCGCCGGTGATCGCGCCCGTCGAGGAGAAGCGGACCGCGCCCGCGCCGCCGGAGGGGTTGATCTCGGAGTTGGAGACGTAGATCCAGCCGGTGCCGTCCGCGTAGCAGGCGCCGCCGTCCGGCGCGTTGTGCCAGGTGTACGCGGTGGAACCGACCTTCTGGCCGGAGCGGGCGATGACGCGGCTGGTGAAACCGGACGGCAGGCGCAGGCCGTTGGCGTCGGGGGAGCGCAGCGCCCCGTAGGGGCCGGTGCCGGGCTGCGCGGGGTCGGCGTACGCGGCGCCGCGCCAGAGGGTGCCGCCGAAGGCGGCGACGGAGGTGCCGATGACAGCGCCGCGCAGGAAGCTACGACGTTCCATGTGTCACTCCAGGGTGGGGTGGTACCGGGACTGTGACCTCGGAACGTAAGGCTCTCGAATTGACAGTGCATCAACAACCGGTGAGCGGGAGATGATCAGTCGTCGGAGTCGGAGTCGGAGGCGCGGTCGAGGCCGTCGAAGACGCCCTGCGCCACCGCGAACGCCGAGTTCGCCGCCGGGACTCCGCAGTACACCGCCGTCTGGAGCAGGACCTCGCCGATTTCTTCCCTGGTCAGACCGTTGGTCAGCGCGGCCCGTACATGCATCGCCAGCTCCGCCTCGTGGCCGTGGGCGACGAGTGCGGTGAGTGTGACGCAGCTGCGGGTGCGCCGGTCCAGGATATCGCTGGTCCAGATCTCGCCCCAGGCGTACCGCGTGATGAAGTCCTGGAAGCGGGCCGTGAACGGCGTCGTACGGTCGGTCGCGCGGTTTACGTGGGCCGGCCCCAGGACCGCCCTGCGGACCCGCATGCCCGCCGCGTGGCGGGACGCGTCGGTGGCCGCGGGCGGCGGGTCCGGGGCGAAGTGGGCGAGCAGGGCGGCGGTCACCGCCTCCGGCTTCTCCACGCCCGCCAGATGGGCCGCGCCGGCGACTTCCAGCAGGCTCGCCCCCGGGATCGCGTCGGCGATCTCGCGGGCGTGCGCGGGCGGCGTGGCCGGGTCGTCGCGGCCGGCGACGACCAGGGTCGGTGCGGTGACCGTGGGGAGCGCGCCGCGCAGGTCGTACGCCGCGAGGGCGTCGCAGCAGGCGGCGTAACCGGCCGGGTCGGCGGCCCGCAGGTCGTCGACGAGGGCGCGGGCGACCGGCGCCGCGGCGAAGGCGGGCGCGAACCAGGTGCCCGGACGGCTCGCCGCCATGGCCCCGGTGCCCCGGGTGCGTACGAGGCCGGCGCGTTCGTGCCACGCGGCGGGGTCGCCGAACCGCGCCGACGAGCAGACCACGGCGAGGGAGGAGATCCGCTCGGGGCGGTGCGTCGCCAGGTGGAGTCCGACGGCGCCGCCGATGGAGACACCGGCGTACGCGAACGACGTCCAGCCCTGCGCGTCGGCCGCCCGCAGCACGAGCGCCGCGAGGTCGGCGACGGTCGCGGTGCCGTCCAGCGGGATCAGGCCGGCGGGGGTGGAGCCGTGGCCCGGGAGGTCCCAGCGCAGGACGCGGTGGGTGCGGGCCAGGGCGGCGAGCTGGGGCTCCCAGACGGCGAGGGAGGTGCCCAGGGAGGGGCCGAGGATCAGGGGAGTTCCGGACTCCGGGCCGTCCAGGCGCAGGTGGGGAAGGGCGTGGGTGTCAGGCATGGGGGTGCTCCGGCTTTCGTTCCAGGGCGCGGTCCACCAGGGCCGCCGCGGAACCGGTGTAGTGCGTGGGGTCGGTGAGTTCGGCCGACTGGTCCGTCGGGAGAGTGCCCGAGAGGGCCTCGGCCAGGGAGATGCCTTCCGCGGCTGTGCGCCGCGCGGCCTCGGTGAGGAGTTCCTTGGCGCGGGCCCGGCCGAGGACGGGGGCCAGGGCCGCGGCGATGCGTTCGCTGACGATCAGGCCGTGGGTGAGGCCGAGGTTCTCGCGCATGCGGTGGGGGTGGACGCGGAGGTTCTCCGTCAGTTCGGCCGCGTGGGCGGCCGCGCCGCCGGCCAGGCGCAGGAGCTCGCGCAGGGGCTGCCATTCGGCGTGCCAGGCGCCCGCGGGGCGCTCGTCCCCGGCGGACGCGAAGGAGGCGAGGAGGGCGGAGGCCAGGGCCGGGGCCTGCTGGGCGGCGGAGGCGATCAGGGTGGAGTGGACCGGGTTGGCCTTGTGGGGCATGGCCGAGGAGCCGCCGCCGGTGCCTTCGGAGAGCTCGGCGATTTCGGTGCGGGAGAGGGTGAGGACGTCCGTGGCCAGTTTGCCGAGGGCGGCGCAGGTGAAGGCGAGGGCGGTGGCGAGGTCGGCGACGGGGGTGCGGAGGGTGTGCCAGGGGAGGGCGGGCGCGGCGAGGTCCAGTTCGGCGGCGTAGGCGGTGAGGAGGGCCAGGGCGGGGCCGGCTCCGGGGGCGGGGGTGGGCTCGGGCAGGGGGGCTTCGGGGTCGGTGACGTGCCGGGGCGCCTCCTCGGGCGCCGAACGTTCGGGCACGGGGATTTCTTCGGGGTGGTCGCGTTCGACGCCCTGCGGGGAGCGCCCCGGCGCGTCCCCTCCCGCCACCGTGAGGGCGCCACCGGCGGCCGTGTGGCCGAAGGCGGCCAGCGTGCCTGCCGCTCCGCCGAGTTGTGCGGGGAGGGAGAGGGCTCGCAGGCGGGCGTGTGCGTCGAGGGCGAGGCTTCGCCAGCCCGCCGCCTTCAGGCCGAAGGTGGTGGGGACCGCGTGCTGGGTCAGGGTGCGGCCCGGCATGGGGGTGTCCCGGTGTTCCGCCGCGAGGGTGGCGAGGGCCGCCGCCGTACGGGTCAGGTCGGCCGTGACGAGGGGGAGCGTGCGCGCGGCCACCAGCATCATCGCCGTGTCGACGATGTCCTGGCTCGTCGCCCCCCGGTGCACGTACGGCGCCGCTTCCGGGCCTACCGCCGCCGTCAGGTCGGCCACCAGCGGGATCACCGGGTTGCCGCCGGACCTGGCCCGCAGCGCCAGGTCGCGTACGTCGAAGCGGTCGGCCCGCGCCGCCGCCGTGACCGCCTCGCCCGCCCAGACGGGGCCCTGCGCCCGGGTCAGGGCCGCCTCCGCGTCCAGCATCGCCTGGAGGAGGGCCACGTCACCGGTCGCCGCTTCCGCCGCCGTTCCCGCTCGTACGGGGGAGAGGAGGCCGTGGTCGGGAGAGGTCTCAGCCGAAGTCAAGGAAGACCGTCTCTTCCTCGCCCTGGAGGCGGATGTCGAAGCGGTGGGTGCGGTCGCGGTCCGGTTCGGGCGGGGCGATCAGTGTCGCGCGGCGCTCGGGAGCCAGCGAGGCGAGCAGCGCGTCCGGTCCGTCCGCCAGGTACGCGCGGGTGAAGAGGTGGTGGGTCAGGCCGCGCGCGAACACGCACACGCTGATGTACGGGACGCGGGAAGGGGCGCCCGGGGGGAGGGTACGGACGGTGTAGTGGCCGTCCGCGTCCGTCGGGACCCGGCCGAAGCCCGTGAAGTCCACGCCGTTGCGGCCGAGGAAACCGCCGGTCACCGGATCCCGGCGCATCGATCCCGGAGCGCCGGCCAGCGAACCGTCCGGTCCCGCCTGCCAGAACTCGACGATCGCGTCCGGGACCGGTTCCCCGGCGCCGTCGTAGACGTATCCGTGGAGCGTCAGCGCGTCGGGATGTCCCGCGGGGGCGATGTCGCCGCCCCCCGGGAACGGCAGGGCGTATCCGTAGAAGGGGCCGACGGTGTGCGAAGGGGTGGGCGGCAGGGACGGCATCAGCGGCCTTCCTCGATCCAGGTGGCGGACGGGCCGTCGAGGACGATGTCCCAGCGGTAGCCCAGCGACTGTTCGGGGCGGGAGAGGGAGTGGTCGTACGCGGCGACGAGCCGGGCGCGCGCCGCCTCGTCCGTCACCGACTGGAGGATCGGGTCGTACGCGAAGAGCGGGTCGCCCGGGAAGTACATCTGGGTGACCAGGCGCTGCGTGAAGGCCGAGCCGAAGAGCGAGAAGTGGATGTGGGCGGGGCGCCACGCGTTCTCGTGGTTGCGCCACGGGTAGGCGCCCGGCTTGATGGTGGTGAAGCTGTACGAGCCGTCGTCGCCCGTCAGAACCCGTCCCACACCCGTGAAGTTGGGGTCCAGGGGCGCCGGGTGCTGGTCGCGCTGGTGGGCGTACCGGCCGGAGGCGTTGGCCTGCCACAGCTCGACGAGCTGGCCGCGCACCGGCCGGCCCGCGCTGTCGAGCAGCCGCCCGGAGACGGTGATGCGCTCGCCGAGCGGCTCGCCCGCGTGCTGCCGGGTCAGGTCGTGGTCGAGTTCGGTGACGTCGGTGTGGCCGAAGACGGGGCCGGAGAGCTCGACGGTCTCGGGGTCCCCGTCGACGGCCACCAGCGGCTGCTTCGGGTGGCGCAGGAGGCTGCTGCGGTACGGGGGGAAGTCGCGCGGCGGGTGGTGCGCGGCCGGGGCCCCGGCCGCGCGGGCCTTCTCGTAACCGGTTCGGATCCCGGCGAGCTCGCCGTCGATGTCGGACTGCGTGAGAGGGGGCGGCGGTGTCATCGGGCGTCGTCCCTTTCTGCGGACTCTCCTGCGGACTTGAGGGCGCGCAGCGCGGCCAGTTCGGCGGGTGACGGGGGCTCGGTGACCCCGACCGCGCCGGCGGTCCTCAGCTCCCAGCCGGTGGCGGCCCGTACCTGTTCGACGGTGACGCCGGGGTGCAGTTCGGTGAGGACGAGCTCGGCGGTGGCCGGGTCGGGGCGCAGGATCCCGAGGTCGGTGATGACGGCGACCGGGCCCGCGCCCGGCATGCCCAGCTCCTTGCGGTCACCGGGGCCGGAGCCGTGGCCGAGCGTGGTGACGAAGTCGAGCCTGCGCACGAAGTTGCGGGTGGAGTGGCGCAGCACCATCAGCACCTTGCCGCAGTTCGACGCGATCTCGGGTGCGCCGCCCGCGCCCGGGAGCCGGCCCTCCGGCTTGTCGGGGCCCCGGTCCACGACCGTCGTGTTGATGTTGGCGAAACGGTCGACCTGGGCCGCGCCGAGGAAGCCGACGTCGATCCGGCCGCCCTGGAGCCAGTAGTTGAACATCTCGGGCACGGGCACCACCGCGTCGGCGGTCTCGGCCAGTTCGCCGTCGCCGATGGAGAGCGGCAGCCGGGTCGGCTTGGAGCCGATCGTTCCGGACTCGTAGATCAGCACGAGACCGGGGTTGACGGTGTGGCGGGCGAGGTTGGCGGCGGTGGACGGCAGTCCGATGCCGACGAAGCAGGTCCGCGCCCCGGCCAGCGCGCGGGCGGCGTTGACCTCCATCAGCTCGTCGCGGGTGAAGTCGGTGAAGACGGTGGAGTCCTCGGTCGTCGTCATCGGACGGCAGCCCCTTCGGTTCGTACGGTGTCGGTTCGCACGTGCGTGTCCAGCCACCGCGTGAACGTGCCGCGGTCCCGGGCGATCGGGTCCCACGCCTGGTAGAAGGCGTTGTCGCGCACGGTGTATCCGGTGGCGTACGACGGGTGGGCGCCGCCCGGCACCACCGCGACCGCGTCGACGACCCAGGTGGGCAGGACCACGCCGCCGGGCCGGGGCGTCAGCTCGTCGACGATCTCCTCGACCGTCACCAGCACCCGGTCGGCGGCCAGCGCCGCCTCCTTCTGCACACCGGTCAGGCCCCACAGCTGGACGTTGCCGTCGCGGTCGGCCTGCTGGGCGTGGATGACCGTGACGTCGGGGTTGAGCGCGGCGACGGCGGCCAGCTCCTCGCCGGTGAACGGGCAGGTGACGGAGGAGACCGTGTCCGTACGGGTGGCGAGGTCGGAGCCGCGGTAACCGCGCAGTACGGCGAACGGCAGGCGTGAGGCACCCGCGACGTAACGGTTGGCCATGCCGGCGTGGCTGTGCTCGTCGAGCTCCAGGGGGCGGGGCCAGCCGTTCTCGACGGCGTCGCGGAAGCGGTGCAGGGAGCCTACGCCCGGGTTGCCGCCCCAGGAGAAGATCAGTTTCTTCACCAGACCGGCGCCGATCAGCTGGTCGTAGATGACGTCCGGAGTCATCCGGGCGAGGGTCAGGTCGGTGATGCCCTGGCGTACGACCTCGTGCGCCGCGGCGTACGGGATCAGGTGGGTGAAGCCCTCCATGGCGAGGGTGTCCCCGTCGTGGATGAGGTCCGCCACGGCGTCGTGCAGGCTGCGTATGTCGGCCATCGTCACTCCGCGAGTTGCTCAGTGTACTGACTAATTTCTCGTCGAGGCCGTACAATTCCACCGAGTTACGCCCACGTCAATGGCTCAGTACACAGAGCATCACCCGCGATTGCAGGAGGCCCGCATGGCTGCGGTCGATCTGAGCACCCACCCCGGGCACCTCGCCCGGCGGTTGCAGCAGGCGCACACCCTGCTGTGGACCACGATGGTCTCGGAGGAGACCACGTCGCCGCAGTTCGCCGTGCTCAACGCGCTGGCGGAGAAGCCGGACATCGACCAGCGCACCCTGAGCGGGCATGTCCACCTCGACCGCTCGACCATCGCGGACCTGGTGGCGCGTCTCGGCCGGCGCGGCCTGCTGGAGCGGGGGCGCGACCCGCAGGACGGCCGGCGCAGCGTACTCAGGCTGACGGACGAGGGTGCGGCGGTGCACCGCAGGCTGGTCACCCGGACGACCCGGATGAACCGGGTGTTCCTCGCCCCCCTCGACGAGGGGGAGCAGGAGACGCTGCTGCGGCTGATCGGCCGGGTCGCGGACGCGGCGGAAGAGCTCCGCGCGTAGTCCCTCGGTGTCCCTCGGTGTCCCTCGGTGTCCCTCGATTTTTTCTCCGCGACTTTCCGTTCGAGCGATGAGTTTCGCGCGGGGCCCGGGTCTACCCCTGCACATGGCAACGACGGCACCATGGCGGCAGCGCGCCGCCGACGAGAGAAGAGAGAGCACGGCTCATGCCTCAGATGATCTTTGTGAACCTGCCGGTGAAGAACCTCGACACCACGAAGTCCTTCTTCGGCAAGCTCGGGTTCTCCTTCAACCCGCAGTTCAGTGACGACCAGACCGCCTGCCTGGTGATCAGCGACACGATCTTCGCCATGCTGCTCGCCGAGCCGCGCTTCAAGGAGTTCACGAAGAAGGAGATCGCGGACACGAGCCGGACCACGGAGGTCCTGCTCGCGCTCAGCGCCGACAGCCGGGAGAAGGTCGACGAGCTGGCCGACACGGCCCTCGCGTCCGGTGGTTCCCCCGCGAACGAGCCCCAGGACCACGGCTTCATGTACGGCCGTTCCTTCCAGGACCCCGACGGGCACACCTGGGAGGTCATCTGGATGGACCCGTCGGCAGTCGAGGGCCAGGGCTGAGCGGCGGATCGCTCACCGCGCCCCGCTGCCGCATGCGGCCGGGAGGCCGTCAGGCGGAGGCGCCTCCGTCGATGACGAGGTCGCTTCCGACGACGGAAGCGGCGTCGGCGGAGGCCAGGTACAGCACGGCGGCGGCGACCTCGTCGGTCGTCGAGACCCGGCCGAGCGGCGACTCGTCCTTCATGCGGACGGCTCGCTCCGCTTCGCTCTCGCCGGGCCGCAGCGACATGGCGGTGGCGGTGGCGCCCGGGCTGACCGCGTTGATCCGGACTCCGTCCTGGACGTGGTCGAGGGCGGCCGCGCGGGTCAGCGCGGAGACGGCGGCCTTGGAGGCGAGGTAACCGGCGACGCCGGGGATGCGCAGGTGGGCGCCGAGGTTGGAGGAGATGTTGACGATCGCGCCGCCGCCTTCCTGGGTGCGCATCACGTCGATCTCGGCCTGCATGGACAGGAATACGCCCGTGACGTTGACGTCGAGGAGTGTGCGCCAGTCGTCCTCGGACAGCTCGGCGACGGGGCCGCCGCCCCGGAAGACGCCGGCGTTGTTGACGGCGACGTCGAGGCTGCCGAAGCGCTCGACGCTCTCGCGGACGAGCGCCCTGACGTCTTCGGAGCGGCTGACGTCGGCGGTCACCGCGACCGCGCTGCCGCCCGCCTGCCGCACCAGTGCGACGGTCTCGTCGAGGGGCGCGGCGCCGCGCCCCGCCGCGACGACGTTCGCCCCTTCGCGGGCGAAGGCGAGCGCGAGGGAGCGGCCGATGCCCGAGCCTGCCCCGGTGACGAGGGCGGTCTTGCCGGAGAAGCGAGCAGTCATGGTCTGTCCGTCCTTTTATTGGAACGAGCGTTCTGTTATGAGGGTGTAAAAAGAGACGCCCTCGGGGGCGTCTCGAAAACGGATCGCGCGGCTCAGTCGAGGAGCGCCAGCGCCTGCTCGGCCGCGTCCCGCACCCTGGCCGGGTCGCTGGACGCCTTGCCGACCACCCGCAGCCCCTGCATCAGCACGAGCAGCATGCGGGCGAGCGCCCGCGGATCGCGGTCCTCGGGCAGCTCGCCCTGGGCCCGCGCCCGTACGAGCGCGGAGTGCAGCAGGGTCTCCAGGTGCTCCCAGTTCACCTCCACCCGGCGGGCCGCCGAGTCGTCGTGCGGGGCCAGCTCGGCGGCCGTGTTGGTGATGAAACAGCCGGTCAGCCGCTTCTCGCCGGAGGCGGACTCGCTGGCGAACCGGCGCAGCAGCGCCCGCACGGCCGGCAGTGCGGGGCCCGGCTGGGAGAGCTCGCCGAGCAGGCGCGGGTTGTGGGAGGCGGCGTACCGGTCGAGGGCCTTCAGGTAGAGCTCGTGCTTGTTGCCGAAGGTGGCGTAGATGCTGGCACGCCCGATGCCGAGGTGTTCGACGAGGTCCGCCATGGACGTCGCTTCGTAGCCGCGCCGCCAGAACAGCTCCAGAGCTGCCTGCAGCGCGGCGTCGGGATCGAATTCCTTGGTCCTGGCCACGTCATGGACCGTAGCCTTATTGGAACGATCGGTCAACTGGCTTGGATGCGGACGGCGAACGTCTGCACCGTGACCGACTCGTCGTCCAGACAGTGCCCCGTCTCCAGGTCGAAGCGCTGCTTGAGCAGAGGCGACGCGACGAAGGGGCGGCCGTTCGCGGACCCCGTCAGGCCGCGGGACAGCACCTGGGCGCCGGAGAAGGGGTCGCGGTTGTCGATGGCGTACGGGCGTCCCGCGCGGTCCGTGAACAGCGCCGCCTGACGGCCGTCGGGGAGCAGGGCCGCCACGCCGCGCCCGGGTGTGAGGGCCGACAGGTCGCAGGCGGTGAACCAGGAGTCTTCGATGCGCAGTTGCAGGGTCATCCGGCACGGGTCCCTTCGAGGGTGAGAATGGTCAGGTCCGGCTTCATCTGGTCGCGCTCGGGGACGAACCGTACGGACGGGTCCGGCGCGTCGGGCGCGTTGACGAAGGACACGAAGCGGGACAGCCGCTCGGGGTCGTTGATCGTCTCGGCCCATTCGTCGCGGTAGCCGGAGACGTGATCGGCCATCAGGGCTTCCAGCTGTTCGCAGATGCCGAGGGAGTCGTGGACGACCACGTCCCTGAGGTGGTCCAGGCCGCCCTCCAGGCGCTCCAGCCAGGTGGAGGTGCGCTCCAGGCGGTCCGCGGTACGGATGTAGAACATCAGGAACCGGTCGATGAGGCGGACGAGTTCCGCGTCCGACAGGTCCTGGGCGAGGAGATCGGCGTGACGCGGGGTCGCGCCGCCGTTGCCGCCGACGTAGAGGTTCCAGCCGTTCGCGGTGGCGATCACGCCGAAGTCCTTGGACTGCGCCTCGGCGCACTCGCGCGCGCACCCCGAGACCGCCGACTTCAGCTTGTGCGGGGCGCGCAGGCCCCGGTAGCGCAGCTCCAGGTCGATGGCCATCCGGACGCTGTCCTGGACGCCGTACCGGCACCACGTCTGCCCCACACAGGACTTCACCGTCCTGAGGGCCTTGCCGTAGGCGTGACCCGACTCGAAGCCGGCGTCGACCAGACGCGTCCAGATCAGGGGGAGCTGGTCCACGCGGGCGCCGAAGAGGTCGATGCGCTGGCCACCCGTGATCTTCGTGTAGAGACCGAAGTCGCGGGCCACCTCACCGATCACGATCAGCTTCTCGGGGGTGACCTCGCCGCCCGGGATGCGCGGCACGATCGAGTACGAGCCGTTGCGCTGCATGTTGGCGAGGAAGTGGTCGTTGGTGTCCTGGAGGGCGGCCTGCTCGCCGTCCAGGATGTAACCGCTGCTGAGGCTGGCCAGGATGGAGCCGACCGTCGGCTTGCAGATCTCGCAGCCGTCGCCGCCGCGGGCCGCCTCGCGGCCGTGCGAGTCGAGAAGCTCGGCGTACGAGGTGATCCGCAGGGTGCGGACGATCTCGTACAGCTCGGAGCGCGTGTGCGGGAAGCAGCCGCACAGGCCCTTGTCGCCGGTCTGGGGGAGCAGCTGGCCGATGAGCTTCACGCAGCTGCCGCAGCCCGTGCCCGCCTTGGTGCACTTCTTCACCTCGGGGAGCGACGAGCAGGCGGTCACCGCGCCCTTGGTGACGTTGTGGCAGTTGCAGACGACCGCGTCGTCGGGGAGGGCGGACGGGCCGAGGGTGACCTGGCCGCTGCCGGCCGGCGCGATCAGCTGTTCCGGCGCGACGGGCGGTACGGAACCGGTGAGCGGCCGCAGCATCGCGTACGCGTCGGCGTCGCCGACCAGGACGCCGCCGAGGAGCGCGCCGTCCGGGCTGATCACCAGCTTCTTGTAGACACCGGAGCGCGAGTCGGAGTACGTGACGTCCAGGCAGCCCTCCGCGTGGCCGTGCGCGTCGCCGAAGGACGCCACGTCCACGCCGAGGAGCTTGAGCTTGGTGGACATGTCCGCACCGGTGAACGCCCTGGCCGTCTCTCCGGCCGTTCCCGCGATCGTTTCGGCGGCGGTCTCCGCCATCTCGTAACCGGGCGCCACCAGGCCGTACACCCGGCCGTCCGACGCCAGCGCGCACTCACCGATCGCGAAGACGGCGGGGTCGGACGTACGGCACTGCTCGTCGACCGCGATGCCGCCCCGCTCGCCGACCGACAGGCCGCAGTCCCTCGCGAGCTGGTCGCGCGGCCGCACGCCCGCCGAGAAGACGACGAGGTCCGTCTCCAGCGTCGAACCGTCCGAGAGCGACATGCCGTTGACGACTCCGGCGGCGTCGGTGGTGACGGCCTGGGTGCCGACGCCCGTGTGGACCGTCAGCCCCATGTTCTCGATCGTACGGAGAAGGGCCGCGCCGCCGCCCTCGTCGACCTGGACGGGCATCAGCCGGGGGGCGAACTCCACCACGTGCGTGGCGAGCCCGAGACCGCTCAGCGCGCCCGCCGCCTCCAGGCCCAGCAGCCCGCCGCCGACGACCGCTCCCGTGCGCGCTGTTTTCGCGTACGCCTCGATCGCCAGGAGGTCCTCGATGGTGCGGTAGACGAAGCAGCCTTCCGCGTCCTTCCCGGGAACGGGGGGTACGAAGGGGTACGAACCGGTGGCGAGGACGAGCGTGTCGTACACGAAGGTCCGACCGGCGCGCGAGGTGACGGTGCGCGTCTCACGGTCGATGGCCGTCGCCGGGTCGTCGAGGTGCAGCTCGATGCCGTGCCGGTCCATGAAGTCCGGCTCGCCGAGCGCGAGTTCGTCCGGGGTGCGGCCCGAGAAGTACGAGGTGAGCTGGACCCGGTCGTACGCGGGGCGCGGCTCTTCGCACAGGACGACGACGCGGGACCTGCCGGTCACGCCCCGCTCCGCGAGGGCTTCCAGGAAGCGCTGGCCGACCATGCCGTGGCCGACGACCACGATCGTGGGGGGTGTGGACATCTCAGGCGCCTCCAAGCAGATGGAACAACGGGGTGGAGGGGAGCGGTTCGTCGCCCTCCCAGGTACGGGCGAGCTCGCCGACGGCGCCGAGATCGCCCAGGAGGATTCCGCCGATCAGCCGGTCCCCGCGAACGACGACTTTGCGGTACGCGCCACGGGTCGCGTCGGTGAGACGGACGACGTCGTCGCCGGGGAGGGGGTTGGTCTCCCCGAAGGCGGCGAGGTCGAGCGGCCCGGTGGCGGCGAAGGCGGCAGTGGCAGTGGCAGTGGGGGCGTCGGTGCCGGTGGTGCCGTTGCTGCTGCCGCTGAGGGTGAGACGGGTGAGGGCCCGGGTGCCGGTGTAGCGGGGCGGGGGACCGCCGGCGGGGCCGGGGACGGAGATCGCGGGCCCGGCTGTGGCTGTGGCTGTCGCTGTCGCTGTCGCTGTCGTTGTGGCGACGGCGTGGTCGGCCGGCGGGGTGGCGGGCGGTGCGGCCGGGTGGGAGGACAGCAGCAGCGCGGCCAGGATGTCGGCCTGTTCGAGGGCGGGGCCCGCGAGACCGTAGACGCGGCCGTCGTGCTCGGCGCAGTCGCCGATGGCGCGGATGTGCGGGTCCGAGGTGCGCAGCTCGTCGTCCACGACGATGCCGTGCCGCACCTCCAGGCCCGCGGCCTGCGCGAGGCCGACCCGGGGGCGTACACCGCAGGCCAGGACGACGAGGTCCGCTTCGAGGGCGTAGCCGTCGGCGAGTTCGACGGCCCGCACGGTCCCGGCCTCGCAGCGCAGGCCGCGTACCCGGCACTCCGTGTGGACCTCGACGCCCAGTGCTTCCAGGTGGTCGCGCAGCAGCTCGCTCGCGGCCGGGTCGAGGTGGCGCTGCATGAGGTGTTCGCCCTGTTGGGCCAGTACGACCTGGGCGCCGCGTTCCGCGAGCGCCCGGGCCGCCGAGACGCCGAGGAGGCCGCCGCCGATGACGACGGCGCGGGTGCCGGTGCGTACGGCGGCGGCGAGTGCCAGGCAGTCGTCCAGCGTACGGAAGGGATGGACACCGTCGGGGAGCTCGGCGCCGAGGCCGCGCAACGGCGGCAGGACCGGGTTCGAGCCGGTCGCGAGGACCAGCGTGCCGTACGGGACGACGCTGCCGTCGTCGCACTGCACCACGCGCTCGGCGCGGTCGATGCGGACCACCCGCACTCCGCGCCGCACCGGAGTCCCGGGCAGCGCGATGACGTCGGGGCCGTAGCGCCCGGCGAGGACCTCGGCGAGCAGCACCCTGTTGTACGGGGCGTGCTCCTCCTCGCCGATGACGGTGACCGCCGGCGCGGCTCCCCCCGCCGGCCCTGCCGGTCCTGCCGGCCCGGCCGCCGGGAGTGGCCGGCGGGTCAGCTGCCGGGCCAGCCGGGCACCTGCCGTCCCGCCGCCGATCACCACGATGTCCTTGCTCATGACCGCAGCCTGCGGGGGCGGTGTTACCCGGCCGCATCCCGCCTGTTTCCCGGGGGGAACACTGCGCTCAGCGCACCTCGCCCCCCGCTGTGAGGGACTGGGGGGCCGGCCGGGGACGGGGGTGGACCGAAGCCCGGGCTTCCGTACGGGCGCCGTCGAACCGTGCCCGCGCGCCCGGCTGCCCGGACGCGTGGACACCACAGGCAGACGCCGGCGGCTCCGGCCGCCCCCGGCCGGGCGCCCTCCGCCGGAACCTCAGATGTCACTCAACTCTGCGGGGATGGGCGGGCGCCGCACCCGCCCCTCCCTTAAGGTCGCGATCATGCCCGACATATCGCTGACCACGCTTGTTGTCCTGTGTCTCGCCGCGGCCGCGGCCGGCTGGATCGACGCGGTGGTGGGCGGGGGAGGGCTGCTGCTCCTGCCGGCCCTGCTCCTCGGCCTGCCGCACGTACCCGCCGCGCATATCCTCGGCACCAACAAGGCGGTGGCCATCGTCGGCACATCGGGCGCGGCCGTGACGTACCTCCGCAAGGCGCCGGTGAAGGTGGGGACGGCGGTACGGATCGGGCTCACGGCCCTCGCCGGCTCCATGCTGGGCGCGTTCTTCGCCGCCGGGATCAGCAGCGACGTACTGCGCCCGGTCATCATGGTGGTGCTGCTCGCCGTAGCGGCCTTCGTGCTCCTGCGCCCCTCCTTCGGCCGCGCCGCCGCCGACGGGGCGAAGGCGCCGGTCACCCGGGCCCGTACGGTCACCGCGATCGTCCTCGTCGGCGGCGGCATCGGCTTCTACGACGGCCTCTTCGGACCCGGCACCGGTACGTTCCTGGTGCTGGCCCTGACCGCCGTGCTCCACCTCGACCTGGTCACCGCCTCCGCCAACGCCAAGATCGTCAACGTCTGCACCAACGCCGGCGCGCTCGCGATGTTCGCGTACCAGGGAACGGTGCTGTGGCAGCTCGCCGCGCTCATGGCGCTCTTCAACCTGGCGGGTGCGATGGCGGGCGCGCGGATGGCGCTCAGGAAGGGCAGCGAGTTCGTGCGCGGGGTGCTGCTGGTGGTGGTCTTCTCGCTGGTCGCGAAGCTGGCGTTCGACCAGTGGACCTAGGGAGCTGGGGGCACTGAGGGCACTGGGGGCGCTGGGGCAGGCTCAGCGCACCGCCGTGAGGTGCGCGTACGCCACCACGTTCCCCTCGTAGCCGGTCTCCTCCGAGTAGGCGCCGCCGCAGGTGATCACCCGCAGTTCGGCGCGCCCGGAGGCCCCGTACACCCGCTGCTCGGGGAAGTCCTCGTTGTCGTACACCTCGATGGCGTCGATCGTGAAGACGGCGGTGCTCCCGTCCCGGCGGTCCACCTCGACGGTGTGGCCCTTCTTCAGCGCACCGAGGTGGTAGAAGACGGCCGGCCCCCGCGCGTTGTCGACGTGCCCGACGACGACCGACGCGCCCTCGGCGCCCGGAGGGGTGCCGTCCTTGTACCAGCCGGCGACATTGCGGTTCGCGGCCGGCGGTACGTCGAGACTGTCGTCGGGGCCCAGGCCCAGGCGCATGACGGGGGCGTCCACCCGGACGGCGGGTATCCGGATCCGTACGGGCTCGGAGGGCCGCAGCGGTTCTGCCGACGGGGCCGCGCCGCTCGCGACATGCCGGGGGGACCCGGCGGCGAACGCCTCGGCGGGCGACGGCTGGGGCGGGTCCTGCCCTTCGGCGCCGTTCTGGATCAGCCACAGCCCGGTGCAGACGGCGATGGCGACGAGCCCGCCCTTCGTGCGCCGGTCTGTCATCGGTGATCGCCCTCCAGTCCGAAGTCGTCGGCCCGCCGGGGTGCACGTCCCGCGTGCCCCCGCCCGGCTCGGGGTCGGGGCGGAGGCACGCGGAACTCCGGCGGTACGGGCGGCAGCAGAGGCCGGCCCGTCAGCTGTCCCGCGTGCCGCTCGCCCGGCGACGCAGGAGCCAGGTACCGCCGACGGCGGTCGCGGCCAGCACGGCCGCACCCGCCGCGATCTGGGTGGTGTCCGAGCCGGCGGACCCGCCGACGCCGGTCTTGACGTGGCCCTCGGGGTGGGCGGGCCGGTGGGCCGGGGGGTGTGCGGGGTGCGTGGGGTGCACGGGGGCGGGAGTGGACCCCGCGGTCACGGTCAGGGACCCCTGGGCGGTGTTGCCGTTGTCGCAGGCCACCGCGATGTCGTAGCTCCCGGGCAGGGCGTCCGCCGGGATCTCGAACTCCCCGGTGACGACCTCCTTGTGCGTGGCGGGCCGGAGAGGGAAGTCGCCCGCCTCCAGGGCGTTGGCGTCGCCCGTGCCGCCGCTGCCGGAACCGCAGGCGGTGGTGTTCACCGTGATGGTGGTGCCGGGGCCCGCGCTCGCCGGATACACCTCCAGCGTGTGCTCCGGAGCGTCGTTCCCGGCGTACGCCGGACCTGCGCCGAGGCCGGACACGGCGGCCGCCAGCACGGTGCCGGCCAGCAGAAGTGCAGGGCGCATGGTGATCCTCCCGGACGCGTGGGTACGGCACTGCCTCCGAGATAACCGGCGGTACGCGCCCGGCGCCTGCTGACGACGGGTCAGATCAACTGTCCCGCCCCGCGTGCCACGTCGTGCATGCGGAGCGTTCGCCCAGGTCAGAGCCGGGGCGGCGGGAGGCCGGGGGCCCGTCCCGCGCCGCGCCCCGAACGGGTGACGGGGGCGCCGCACACCGGTCCGCGCCCGCCGGCCGGTGCCCACCGGCAGACCGTGCTCACCGGCCGAGCGGCGCCCACCGGCCGAGCGGACCGGCCCTCAGACGCGGTCCCAGGGCGTCGCCTCGTACACCGACACGACCGTCTTCATCAGCTCCTCGTCGACCGCGAACTCCACGTCGTCGATACGCCGCACCGGTGCGATGCCCTGCGAGTTCGTGACGAACACGGCCCGGTAACCGGCGAGGCCGTCCAGCGTCACCGGTCCCCGTACCGACGGCAGGCCGCCGGACTCCGGAAGCCGGGTTTCGAGCAGGGCCATGGTGATGCCGTGCAGCGACGGCGCGTCGGGCCAGACGACCGAAGTGCCGTCGTGGAAGGCGACGTTGGTGATCGCACCCTCCGCGACCACCCCGCCCGGGCCGGTCAGCAGCGCGTCGTCGAAGCCCGCGCGCCGCGCGATCCGGCCGTAGTGGGTCTGGGCGAAGCCGCCCAGGTGCTTGATGTGCGGGAAGGGACGCTCGTACGGGACGGACATCAGAGCCTGCGGTGCCGGAGGCATGGTGACGGGCGGCCGGACGGTGACCATCAGGGTGGCGGCCTTTGCCTCGGGGGCCCAGAACACGTACACCCGCACCGCGCCGTCCCGGACCCCGGCCCCGTCGAGCGCGTGCCGCACCCGCTCGCGCACCAGCTCCCCGTCGAGTCCGGCGCCGAACACCTCCTGGGTGGCGGCGTCGAGCCGCGCGAGGTGCAGGGGGAGTCCGCGCACCCGGCCGTCCCTGACCTGCATCGCGGTGAAGTGCGCGTAACCGCCGTACAGGGTGGGGACGAGGAGGTCGTCCGCCGTGGCGGCCCTGCGGCCGTCGATCTCGATGTGAGGCGCGGCGGACGTGGGAGGCGTGGGAGACGCGGCGGGCGTGGTGGGAGGGGTGGGAGGGGTGGGTGTGGTCATGTGTTCACCGTAGGGGGGTGCTCAGTCCTCGATCGGCCGACGGGCGGCGGGGGCCATGCCCGTGCCCGTGCCCGTGTCCGGCAGGCCGGCCGCTGGGGCGGAGGCGACGCGGCCGAGCCGGAACACGGTGGCAAGAGGAGCTTGACCTCAACCTCACTTGACGTACGAGTCTTTGCGCATGGACATCACGACGCATGAATCCGCCCAGGTCAGCCCCCTCGTCGCCGCCGCGGCCCCCGCCTCCGGGCGTCCGCTGCGCGTCGCCGTCATCGTGGCGAGCAACCGCGAGGGCCGCTTCGCCCCCGTCATCGCCGACTGGTTCGTCTCCCGGGCCGCCGAGCACGACGACCTCGACATCGATGTGATCGACCTGGCCGGCATCGACCTGCCGACCGCCCTCTCCCACAACCCGTCCGACGAGACCAGGGCCGTCCTCGCCCAGGTCTCCCCGCGCCTCGCCGCCGCCGACGCCTTCGTCGTCCTCACCCCCGAGTACAACCACTCCTTCCCCGCCGCCCTCAAGAACCTCATCGACTGGCACGGCAGCGAATGGCACGCCAAGCCCGTCGGCTTCGTCTCCTACGGCGGGATGTCGGGCGGCCTGCGCGCCGTCGAGCAGCTGCGCCAGGTCTTCGCCGAGATGCACGCCACCACCATCCGCGAGACCGTCAGCTTCCACGGACCCTGGGGCCAGTTCGACGAGGACGGGCAGCACAAGGACCCGGCCGCCGCCAACACCGCCGCCAAGGCCCTGCTCAACCAGCTCACCTGGTGGGCCCACGCCCTGCGCGACGCCAAGGCCCTCCGTCCGTACACCGGCTGAGGGTGCGGGCACGCCATGCTGATCCGGCTGCTGCGCACCCAGCTGCGCCCTTACGCGCGGACCATCGCCCTGGTCGTCGTACTCCAGCTCGTCCAGATCCTCGCCACCCTCTACCTGCCCACCCTCAACGCCGACATCATCAACAACGGCGTCCTCACCGGTGACACCGGTTACGTCCTGTCCACCGGCGGTGTCATGCTCGCCGTCACCCTCCTCCAGATCCTCGCCGCCGCGACCGCCGTCTTCTTCGGCGCCCGCGTCGCGATGGGGGTCGGCCGGGACCTGCGCCGCGCCGTCTTCTCCCGGGTGCAGGACTTCTCCGTACGGGAAGTGGGCCGCTTCGGCGCCTCGTCCCTCATCACCCGCACCACCAACGACGTGCAGCAGATCCAGATGCTGACGGTGCTCGGCCTGACCATGCTGGTCGCCGCGCCCCTCATGTGCGTCGGCGGCATCGCGATGGCCGTCGGCCAGGACGTCCCGCTCGCCGCCCTGCTGCTGCTCTTCGTCCCGCTGCTCGCCGGGGTCGTCGGCCTGATCATCCGCCGCATGCCGCCCCTCTTCCGGTCCATGCAGAAGCGCGTCGACCAGGTCAACCGGATGATGCGGGAGCAGATCACCGGCATCCGCGTCATCCGCGCCTTCGTGAAGGACGAGCACGAGCAGCGCCGTTACGCCGATGCCAACGCCGAACTGATGGGCGTCGCCCTGCGGGCCGGCCGCCTGATGGCGCTGACGATGCCCGCCGTCATCCTGGTCTGGGAGCTGGCGACCGTGGCCGTCATCTGGGTCGGCGGACACCGCATCGGCTCGGGCGAGCTCCAGATCGGCTCGCTCATCGCCTTCCTCAGCTACCTGATGCAGATCCTGATGGCCGTCATGATGACGACCTTCCTGATGATGCAGGTGCCGCGCGCCGCCGTCAGCGCCGAACGCGTCAGGGAAGTCCTCACCACCGAGCCCAGCGTCGTCCCGCCCGCCGCACCGGTCACCGCCCTCAGCGGGAAGGCGCGCGGCAGGCTCGACATCCGCGGCGCCGACTTCAGCTACCCGGGGGCGGAGGAACCGGTCCTGCGCGGCATCGACCTGACGGCCCTCCCCGGCCGTACGACCGCGATCATCGGCTCCACCGGCAGTGGGAAGACGACCCTGCTCGGCCTCGTCCCCAGACTGTTCGACGCGACGGGCGGCGAGGTGCGGGTGGGCGGCGTCGACGTACGGGACCTCGACCCCGAGGTGCTGTCCCGCACGGTCGGCCTCGTACCGCAGAAGCCGTACCTCTTCTCCGGAACGATCGCCTCCAATCTGCGGTACGGGAACCCCGACGCCACCGACGAAGAGCTGTGGCACGCCCTGGAGACCGCGCAGGCCAAGGGGTTCGTCGAGGCCCTGCCCGAGGGCCTGGACGCGCCCGTGGCCCAGGGCGGCGGCAACTTCTCCGGAGGCCAGCGCCAGCGCGTCGCCATCGCCAGGGCGCTGGTCGTCAAACCCGGCATCTACCTCTTCGACGACTCCTTCTCGGCCCTCGACTACGCCACCGACGCCGCGCTGCGGGCCGCGCTCGCCCGGGAGACCGCAGGCGCCACCGTCGTCATCGTCGCCCAGCGCGTGTCCACCGTCCGGGACGCCGACCGGATCGTCGTACTCGACGAGGGCCGGGTCGTCGGCACCGGCACCCACCAGCAGCTCATGCGGGACAACCACACCTACCGGGAGATCGTCCTCTCCCAGATCTCCGAGGAGGAAGCCGCATGAGTACGGTCCGTACCGCTTCCGCCGTCCCCGAGCGCAGGGGCCCGGCCCCGCAGCGGGGCATACCCGGCACGCCCGCCGCCCCGCCCCTCGAACGCTCCCTGGACTTCCGGGCGTCCGGCCTCCGTCTGCTGCGCATGACGGCCCCCGAGCGCCTCCGGCTCCTGGTCCTCCTCGCGGCGGGTGTCGCGGCCGTCGCCCTCGCCGTACTGGGCCCCAAGATCCTCGGCCACGCCACCGACCTCGTCGTGGCCGGCGCCACCGGGCCGGGCGGCATCGACTTCCGGGCGGTGGGGGAGGCCCTGGCCCTCGTCCTCGCGGTGACCGCCGGGTCCGCCGCCTTCACCTGGGTGCAGATGCGGCTGGCCATGGTGGTCGTGCAGCGCGTCGGTCACCGGTTGCGCGAGCGGGCCGAGACGAAGCTGGCGCGGCTGCCCCTCGCGTACTTCGACAAGCAGCCGCGCGGCGAAGTCCTCTCCCGCACCACCAACGACATCGACAACATCACGCAGACCATGCAGCAGGCCTTCAGCCAGATGGTGCGGGCGCTGCTGACCATCGTGGGCGTCCTGGTGATGATGTTCTGGATCTCGCCGCTGCTGGCGCTGGTGGTGCTGGCGACCGTGCCGGTGTCGGTGCTCGGGGCCGTACTGATCGGCAAGCGCGCCCAGCCGCAGTTCGTCAGGCAGTGGGCGGTCACCGGCAGGCTCAACGGCCACATCGAGGAGATGTACACGGGCCACGCGCTGGTGAAGGTCTTCGGCCGCCGCAAGGAGGCGGTCCGTACCTTCGACGAGCACAACGAGGAGCTGTACGCGTCCAGCTTCAAGGCCCAGTTCGTCTCGGGCGTCATCCAGCCCGCGATGTCCTTCGTCGGCAACCTCAACTACGTCCTGATCGCGGTGGTCGGCGGCCTGCGGGTCGCCTCCGGGTCCCTCTCCATCGGCGACGTCCAGGCCTTCATCCAGTACTCGTACGAATTCAACGGCCCGATCACGCAGGTCGCGGCGATGGCGAACCTCCTCCAGTCGGGCGTCGCGTCGGCCGAGCGCGTCTTCGACCTCCTCGACGCCGAGGAGGAGCCGGCGGCGCCGGCCTCACCCCGGGACCCCGCCCGTCCTGCCCGCCCCGTTCCTCCCACCCGTCCCACCGGCAGGGTCGCCTTCGAGAACGTCGCCTTCCGCTACGAGCCGGCCAAGCCCCTCATCGAGAACCTGACCCTGAAGGTCGAACCCGGCCAGACGGTCGCCATCGTCGGCCCGACGGGCGCGGGCAAGACCACCCTGGTCAACCTCCTCATGCGCTTCTACGAGGTGACGGGCGGCCGGATCACCCTCGACGGCACCGACATCGCCGCCATGACCCGCGAGGACCTGCGGTCCGGCATCGGCATGGTCCTCCAGGACACCTGGCTGTTCGGCGGCACGATCGCCGACAACATCGCGTACGGCGTCGCCGGAGACGTGCCGCGCGAGCGGGTCGTCGAGGCGGCGATGGCGACGCACGCCGACCGCTTCGTCCGCACCCTGCCCGACGGGTACGACACGGTGATCGACGAGGAGGGCGCGAACCTCAGCGCGGGCGAGAAGCAACTCCTCACGATCGCCCGCGCGTTCCTCACCGAACCCTCCATCCTGATCCTGGACGAGGCGACCAGCTCGGTGGACACCCGCACCGAGGTCCTCATCCAGCGCGCGATGAACTCCCTGCGCACGGGCCGCACCTCCTTCGTCATCGCCCACCGGCTCTCCACGATCCGCGACGCGGACGTGATCCTGGTGATGGAGGACGGCGCGATCGTCGAGCAGGGCACGCACGACGAACTCCTGGCGGCGGACGGCGCGTACGCCCGGCTGCACGCCTCGCAGTTCGCGGCGGCCACGGCGGCTTGAACGCGGGTGCGGGAGCGGGGCGGACGCGTCCGTGCGTTCGGCTCAGCGCGCGTCGCCGGCGGGGGGCGCCGCCTGCGCGGCGGTCTCCGGGGGGAGGGTGCGGGCGCTGAGGGCGAGGTCGTTGTTGATGGTGAAGTAGGGGCGCAGCCGCACCGTCTCCGGTCCGGGGCGGCGGGTCTCGGTGGCGGGCAGGACGTCGGTCTTCTTGCGGTGGACGGTGTCTCCGGTGATGCGGGACAGCCGCACCGGGGGCTCGTGGTCCGCCGGGTGCAGGAAGAGGTCCCACATGGTGTGCTCGCCGGTGTGGCGGGCCAGGGCTTCGGGGTAGGGGAGCGTGCAGGCGAACCGGTTGCCGGGCAGGAGGGTGAGCGGCCGGCCGAAGCCGTCGGCCGTCCCGTTCCGGGGGGTGGCCACCACCGTGGCGTCCGGGCCGGCCTCGAAGCCGTGGAGGCGCCCGGTGATGTGCACGGCCTGGTCGGCGACGTGGACGCTCTCCACCTCGGCGTGCCTCTCGCGCAGCCAGGTCCGGACGCTGAGGTTGCCCTCCTCGGTGGTGTAGGGGATCCACGCCGAGGCGGTGCCTTCGCGGACCTGGAGCGGCAGGGAGAGCAGCCGTGCCTGTTCGACGGTACGGGCGGCCACGCGCCGGTCCTTGCCCTGGACCGGGGTGAGGTAGACGTCCCAGCGGCCCTCGGCGAGCGTGTGCGCGGCCCGCTCCAGGGTGGCCTCCCCGGCGGGGGACAACGGGAGCCGCACGGTGCGCTTGTCCGGGTCCTTGCGCAGCCTGAGCAGCAGCTCCGGGCGCCCCTTGGGCGCTCCGTCGATGTCCACCCGGAAGCGGATCCCTCCGTCCGCGGTGGCCGCGGCCGCCGCGCGGGGCCGCGGCCGGGATGGAGCTGGAGGCGAGGGCCGCGCCCAGCGTCT
>NZ_JBSFUB010000060.1:0-43893 GCF_053591575.1 Streptomyces altiplanensis
CCGCCGGGACCTCACCCGCGCGGGGCCCGGCCCGGCGGGGGGGGGGGGGGGCGCCCCCCCCGCCCCCCCCCCCCCCCCGGGGGGGGGGGGGGGGGGCCCCCCCCCGCCCCCGCCCGGCGAGGCGTCAGCTGTCGGAGGTTTCGCCGCGGTGCTCGGCGGCGATTCCGAAGCGGCGCCGTTCGCCCGGAGCGGACGGCGCCGAGCCGATCGCGGAGACCGAGCTGACCACCGGCTCCTCGGCCGCCTCCTGCTGCTCACCTTCAAGTCGTGCCAGGTCAGCGGCGGAAACCAGCGCCACCAGCGGCTTCCCGTGCCGCGTCACGACCACCCGCTCGCCGCCGTACACGACGCGGTTGATCAGCTCCGCCAGCTCTGCCCGGGCTTGCGTCACCGGAATCTCGTAGGCCATGCTCCCCATAGTACGAGCTGTACATCCTGTACATTTTTTACAGAGGCTTCGGAGGTACCGCCATGAACCGATCCACCGCCCGCAGCACCTACAGCACCCGCTACGTACTGCCCGAGTTCACCGAGCGCACCAGCACCGGGACCCGCACGGTCGATCCGTACGCGAAACTGCTCGCGGAGCGGATCGTCTTCCTGGGAACGGCCGTCGACGACGCCGCGGCCAACGACGTGACGGCGCAGTTCATGTACCTCGAACACGCCGCCCCCGACCGGACCATCTCGCTCTACATCAACTCCCCCGGCGGCTCGCACACCGCGATGTCCGCGATCTACGACACCATCCGGTTCGTGAGCTGTGACGTGGAGACGGTCTGCCTGGGCCAGGCCGTCGCCTCCGCCGCCGTACTGCTCGCGGCCGGCACGCCGGGCAGGCGCCTCGCCCTGCCGGGCGCCCGGGTGCTGCTCAGCCAGCCGTCCACCGGCCGGCCCGTGCACGGCCGGCCTTCGGACCTGGAGATCGAGGCGCGGGAGCTGACGCGCATGCGGCAGACGCTCACTCAGCTCCTCGCACTGCACACCGGCCAGAGCACGGAGCGCGTCGACGACGACATCGAGCGCGACAAGGTGCTCACGGCCGAGGCCGCGATGGCGTACGGCCTGGTGGACCACGTCGTGCACAGCCGCAAGGCCGCGCCCGCCTCCCCCGCTCCGAGGTGAACCCGCGCATGCTGCCGCCGCTGCCCGCACTGACGCGCGCCGAGTGCGAGTTCGTCGACCGCTATCTCGAAGTGCTCGACCTGATGGGACGGATCAACCCCGCACGCGGCACCGACACCTATGGCGCGCTGCGGGCCGCCCAGGCGCTCGCCGGGAAGGCCGCCGGCCTGCGGGACGCTCTCGCCCTGATGCACGAGCGGGGCGAGACGCGCGTGCATGCCGCCACGCTCGCGCGGGCCCTGCGCGTGCTCGACGGGGAGCGGCGGGCGGACCGGGTCA
The DNA here is from genome assembly GCF_053591575.1 of Streptomyces altiplanensis. Classification (NCBI taxonomy): domain Bacteria; kingdom Bacillati; phylum Actinomycetota; class Actinomycetes; order Kitasatosporales; family Streptomycetaceae; genus Streptomyces; species Streptomyces altiplanensis. Next base: position 1,405 of record NZ_JBSFUB010000060.1, read on the forward strand.
CCCTGCCAGCCGTGTCCGCGAGTTGAGGAACACGCGGTCGGCTACCCCCATTGGCGTACGAGAGGAACTCACTCAAAAGGCGTAGGAAATACCTGAACAGCGGTACGACCCCGCTTGCGCAACACACCTGCACATTTGGCGGAATTGGGCATTCCGCCGCTGGTACGGCGGTCGTCAGGCACCGGCGTCCGGTGCCGAAAACACCCCTGTCCACCCGAACGGGTCAGCGGTGATCAGCCTCACAAAATGCCGTTTCGGCTCGGAAATCCGGCCATTCATGAGTCAAGATCCCTGGGACGACAAGCCCCCGCCACCGCGGCGGGGCGGTCCGGGCGGACGCTGAGTCCTGCCGCCGTTCCGGATGACTGGTCGACAGGAGTGCATCGGCAGGAGTGGAGGACCCAAGCAGTACGGGGTGGCCGGAGACGGTCGTCCCTCGGGGTGAAGCCGCACACCGCGGCCGGGCATCTTCGCCTGTCCGAACCCGACAGGTCATCCTTCACAGGCGGCTGACGAAGGGTTGCGCATGACCGCGCACAAGCACGTTCCGTCCGTACTGTCCCGGGCCGGAGCCGCTTCGGCTCTCACCCTCGCCGCGATCGGCACCACGATGCTGGCGCCCGGTGCCGTCACCGAGGCGCAGGCCGCATCGCATTCGACGAAGGCGCTCAACGTCGCCGCGTCGAAGAAGGGGGCCCCGTACAAGTACGGGGCGGTGGGCCCGAGCCGGTTCGACTGCTCAGGGCTGACGCTCTATTCGTACAAGAAGGCCGGCAAGAGCCTGCCACGCACCGCCCAGTCCCAGTACAACAAGACCCGGCACATCTCCGCCTCCAGCCGTCAGCGCGGAGACCTGGTCTTCTTCCACTCCGGGCGGAACGTCTACCACGTGGGCATCTACGCCGGGAGCGGCAAGATCTGGCACTCGCCCAAGTCCGGCTCCGTGGTGAAGCTGGAGAAGATCTGGTCCAAGAGCGTCTGGTACGGCCGCGTGCGCTGATATTTCCCGGCCGGCTGCCGGTCCGGGGAGATACCTTCCCTGCCATGACCTTCCTGAATCCGGTACGTCACATCACCTTCGACGCCCACGACCCGTACACGCTCGCCGAGTTCTGGTCCCGTCTGACCGGTTACAAGCTGCTGGACGAGCCGGGTGACGACGAGGTGCTGATCGATCCGGAGCGACCCGGTGTGCCCGGACTGCTGTTCATACGGGTTCCCGGGGACAAGGCCGGCAAGAACCGCGTCCACCTCGACATCCAGCCGCCGCACGGTACGCGGGATGCCGAGGTGGAGCGGCTCGGCGCGCTCGGTGCGCGGATCGTCGACGACCGCCGCACCGAGGACGGCCGGGGCTGGGTCGTCATGGCCGACCCCGAGGGCAACGAATTCTGCGTGGAGCGCGGCGCGGAGGAGATCAAGCCCGTCTGACACCGCGGTGCGGGCGGTGGGGCGGGCGCGTTACACGGCGGCCGCCGCCACCGGGCCTGTCAGCAGGACCACTCCCAGCACGGCGAGCGCGGTCCCGCTGCCCGCTTCCACGGCGCGGGCCGCGCCCGGCCGCCGCAGCCACCCGCCGAGCCCGTCCACGAGCAGGGCCACGGCGGGGAACCACAGCAGTGCGAGAACGACGACGACGGTGGCGAGCAGCAGCGTCCTGGGCAGCGGCTACTGGTCCGCCGGGACGAACTGGGGCAGCAGGCTGAGGAAGAGCACCGGCGCCTTGGGGTTGAGCGCGTTGGCGAGGAAGCCCTGGCGCAGACTGCGGCCGACGCCGCGGGCCGCGGTCGCCGTCGGTCCGCCGGGATGGGGCTCCGGCCCCTTCCGCGGCGCCGGGCGCAGCGCGGACCTCAGGGCCCGGCAGCCGAGGCAGAGGATGTAGGCGCCACCGAGCAGCTGGACCGCACGGAAGAGCGCCGGTACGGCGACGAGTACGGCCGCCAGTCCCGCCACGGCCAGCGCCGTGTGGACGAGGAGCCCGCCCGCGACACCCACCGCGCAGGCGACCCCGACCCGACCCGGCCCGACACGGCTCGCGGCGCTGGTGCCGGTCGCCGAACTCGCCGGACAGCCGCTGATCAGCAGTGCGCCCTCGCATCCGCCCCGGCAGGGCGTGGAGGCGGCGCTGACCGCGGCGGGGGCGACACCGGCGGTCGTGTGCGGGTCGCCCGGTTACGCGCTGGTCAGCGCGGGGCTCGGGGTGGCCGTGGTGCCCGAGATGGTCGCCGCGACGATGACGCCGGTGGGCGTACGGTCGCTGGAACCGGCCGGGCTGCGGCGCACGATCCCGGTGGCGTACCGGCCCGGTGAGGCGAGCCCGGCGGCGGACACCCTGCGCGCGCTGCTGCGCGGTGCCTTCGGCCGGGCCTGTGCGGCCTGAGCCCTACTGCTGGACGGGTACGGTCCAGGGCAGGGCGATCCACACGGTCTTGCCGCCGTCCCGGGTGGGCTGGACGGACACCCGCCCGCCGTACTCGGCGGTGAGCCAGCGGATGATCACCATGCCGCGCCCGTTGTCCTGCTGGACGGCGGCGGGCAGCCGTTTCGGCCAGCGCGGGTGACTGTCGGTGACGCCGATGCGCAGCTGCTCGTCCCGCTCCAGCTGTACGTCCACGGTGAACGTCGGCGACTGCCCGAAGGTGTGCTGAACGGCATTGGTCGCAAGTTCCGAAACGATCAGCCGGACGGTATCGGCGGCGTCGGATCCCGGGGGCATGCCCCATTCGCCGAGAATCTCCGCGACATATCTCCTGGCCGCGGAGACCGAGGCTGGCTCGCTCGGCAGAGTGACGGATACTTCCTGATGGTCTGCCATGGCGACGCTGTCCCTTTCCCGCCGGGGCCGGACTCCGACTCGTAGCGGATGAACTTCGAGGACGGCCTCGGACTGTGCTCCGCGCCAGAGTGCCACTCACGGCGCCGTTACCGGGCGTGATCCCCCGAGATACGCAGATGTCTGTCGCTCGAAGCGGTGAACTCTGCTGCGCGGTAGTCCATTTGAGCCAGGTCTTGTGCAAGGTCGTGGAGAAGCCGTGAAGGCCGCGTCGCGAGATGGTGCTCACCCGCCTTGATTTCCGGGCGAGTTCGGCCGGCCGACCGCCGGCTCTCAGAAGGCAGCGGTGGGCGCGGTCCGCACGACCGTGTCCACCGCCTCCACTATCTGCCGGCCCGTCAGGTCCGCCCGCGCGGTCAGCCTGAGCCGGGAGATCCCGTCCGGCACCGAGGGGGGCCGGAAACAGCCCACCACGAGACCGGCAGCCCGGCAGTCGGCCGCCCACCGCACCGCCGCCTCCGGCGAGGGTGCCAGGACCGACACCACGGCGGCGTCCGGGCGTACGGCGCTCAGGCCGGCGTCCGTCAGCCCGCGGTGCAGCGAGAGGGCGACGCTCCGGGCCCTGCCCGCCAGCTCCGGCTCACGGCGCAGCAGCCGTACGCTCGCCAGCGCCGCGCCCGCGGCGGCCGGCGCCAGTCCGGTGTCGAAGATGAACGTACGGGCCGTGTTGACGAGGTGGTCGATGACACGAGCCGGGCCGAGGACCGCTCCGCCCTGGCTGCCGAGCGACTTCGACAGGGTGAGGGTGGCGACGACGCCGTCCGCTCCCGCGAGGCCCGCCGCGTCCAGTGCGCCCCTGCCGCCGTCGCCCAGGACGCCGAGCCCGTGCGCGTCGTCGACGAGGAGGGCCGCTCCGTACGCACGGCAGGCCGCCGCCAGTTCCGGCAGGGGCGCCGCGTCGCCGTCCACCGAGAACACCGAGTCGGTGACGGCGAGGGCGCGGCCCTCGTGCGCGTCGAGCGTCTTGCGTACGGCGTCGGGGTCGGCGTGCGGCACCACCGCGGTCGTGGCGCGCGCGAGCCGGCAGCCGTCGACGATCGAGGCGTGGTTGAGGGCGTCGGACACGATCAGCGCACCGTGACCGGTGAGCGCGGTGAGAGCGGCGAGGTTGGCGGCGTAACCGGAGGAGAGGACGAGGGCTGCCTCGAAGCCGCAGAAGTCGGCCAGTTCCCGCTCCAGTTCGGCGTGCAGCCGCGTGGAGCCGGTGACGAGCCGCGACCCGGTGGCGCCCGCGCCCCAGAGGCGGGCGGCCTCCGCGGCGGCGGAGGTGATCTCCGGGCGGCGGGTGAGGCCGAGGTAGTCGTTGCTCGCGAGGTCGAGCAGGGCGGACTCGGCGGGGCGCGGGCGCAGGGTCCTGACGAGTCCGGCCGTGGCGCGCACCGCCGCCTGCTCGTCGATCCAGCCGAACGGGTCGAACGGTCCCTGGGGCATGAGTGAGTCCCTTTTTGTAGGCAGCGAACAGACACTAGCCGGGGTCATGCGCGGTCAGGGTGTGGCAATACCCACACCTCGCCGGGCCTCTCTTGTGCGATTCCTCCCTGGCGGCAGGCTGCGCCGTAGGCCAGGATCGGCGCCATGGACCTGCTGAACACACTGGTGGAGAAAGGGTTGCGGCGTGAGCTGCCGACCCGCGAAGAAGCGCTCGCCGTGCTGGCGACGTCCGACGACGAGCTGCTCGATGTGGTGGCCGCGGCCGGAAAGGTACGCCGTCAGTGGTTCGGACGGCGGGTGAAACTGAACTACCTCGTCAACCTCAAGTCGGGTCTGTGCCCCGAGGACTGTTCGTACTGCTCGCAGCGGCTCGGCTCCAAGGCCGAAATCCTCAAGTACACCTGGCTGAAGCCCGACGAGGCGTCCAAGGCGGCGGCCGCGGGGGTCGCCGGCGGCGCGAAGCGGGTGTGCCTGGTGGCGAGCGGGCGCGGGCCGACGGACAAGGACGTCGACCGGGTCTCGAAGACGATCGAGGCGATCAAGGACCAGAACGAGGACGTCGAGGTGTGCGCCTGCCTCGGGCTGCTGTCCGACGGGCAGGCGGAGCGGCTGCGGGCGGCGGGCGCCGACGCGTACAACCACAACCTGAACACGTCCGAGGCGACGTACGGCGCCATCACCACCACCCACACCTACGCCGACCGCGTGGAGACCGTCCAGCAGGCGCAGGCCGCGGGCATGTCCGCGTGCTCCGGGCTGATCGCGGGCATGGGCGAGAGCGACGCCGATCTGGTGGACGTCGTCTTCGCGCTGCGTGAGCTGGACCCGGACTCGGTGCCGGTGAACTTCCTGATCCCGTTCGAGGGGACGCCGCTCGCCAAGGAGTGGAACCTCACCCCGCAGCGGGCGCTGCGCATCCTCGCGATGGTGCGGTTCGTCTGCCCGGACGTGGAGGTGCGGCTCGCGGGCGGGCGCGAGGTGCACCTGCGCACCATGCAGCCGCTCGCGCTGCACCTGGTCAACTCGATCTTCCTCGGCGACTACCTGACCAGTGAGGGCCAGGCCGGTCAGGCCGACCTGGAGATGATCGCCGACGCCGGTTTCGAGGTGGAGGGGGCGGACACGACGACGCTGCCGGAGCACCGGGGCGGTGGCGGCTGCGCGTCGGCGTGCGGTGAGCCGGCGGCCGAAGCGGACGCACCGGAGATCCCGGCCGCCCGTACGGACCTGGTGTCGGTACGCCGTCGGGGCGCCGGGACGGACCTCGCGCCCAATGCCTGAGCCGCTCTCCCCCGCCGAGCTGCTCCGGCTCGACCGGGAGCACGTCTGGCATCCGTACGGCCCGATGCCGGGCCGGGCCGAGCCGCTGCTGGTGGAGTCCGCGTCCGGCGTCCGGCTGCGGCTCGCGCGGGCCGCCCACGGCCAGGACGAGCTGGTCGACGGCATGTCGTCCTGGTGGTCGGCGGTCCACGGCTACAACCACCCGGTCCTCAACGAGGCGGCGCGCGGTCAGCTCGACCGGATGAGCCACGTGATGTTCGGCGGGCTCACCCATGAGCCCGCCGTGCGCCTGGCCGCCAAGCTGGTGGAGATCACTCCGCAGCCGCTGCGCCATGTCTTCCTGGCCGACTCCGGGTCGGTGGCGGTCGAGGTCGCGGTCAAGATGTGCCTCCAGTACTGGCGTTCGGTCGGCCGTCCCGGCAAGCAGCGGCTGCTGACCTGGCGCGGCGGCTACCACGGGGACACCTGGCAGCCGATGTCGGTGTGCGACCCCGAGGGCGGGATGCACGAGCTGTGGCAGGGGGCGCTGCCGCGCCAGGTCTTCGCGGACGCGCCGCCGGCCGGGTACGACGCGGCGTACGCCGACCACCTGCGCGCGCTGATCGCCCGTCACGCCGGTGAACTGGCCGCGGTGATCGTGGAGCCGGTGGTGCAGGGCGCGGGCGGGATGCGCTTCCACTCCCCCGCGTACCTTCGGGTGCTGCGGGAGGCGTGCGACGCGCACGACGTGCTGCTGGTCTTCGACGAGATCGCGACGGGTTTCGGCCGTACGGGAACCCTTTTCGCCTCGGAGCACGCGTCCGTCTCACCCGATGTCCTGTGCCTCGGCAAGGCGCTGACCGGCGGTTACCTGACGATGGCGGCGACGCTGTGCACGTCCGGGGTGGCCGACGGCATCTCGCGCGGCGAGGTGCCGGTCCTGGCCCACGGTCCGACGTTCATGGGCAACCCGCTGGCGTCGGCGGTGGCGTGCGCCTCGATCGACCTGCTGCTCGGCCAGGACTGGCAGGGCGAGGTCAAGCGCATCGAAGCGGGCCTGGGCGAAGGGCTGGCGGAGACGGCGCGGCTGCCGGGGGTCCGGGACGTGCGGGTGCTCGGTGCGATCGGCGTCGTACAGCTGGACCGCGAGGTCGACATGGCGGCGGCGACGGAGGCGGCGGTACGGGAGGGCGTGTGGCTGCGCCCGTTCCGCGACCTGATCTACACGATGCCGCCGTACGTGACGAACGACGAGGACCTGGCCCGCATCTGCCGGGCGGTGCGGGCGGCGGCGTCGGCCGGCGCGTGAGCGGGGCCTCCCTCCTCCCTCCGCCCGCCCCTTCCCGCACCCGGGGTCCCGCCCCGGTTCAGGAGGGGGCGGGCAGGGGGGAAGCCCCCGCCCGGGCACAGACGAACTACTACGCAGGAGCACAACCCATGACCGTCATCGTCGTCAGCGGCACCGGCACCGAGATCGGGAAGACCGTCGTCACGGCGGCCCTCGCCGCCGCCGCCCGCGCCCAGGGACGTACCGTCGCCGTGCTCAAGCCCGCGCAGACCGGACTCGCGCACGGGGAGCCGGGGGACGCCGACGAAGTCGTGCGGCTCGCGGGCGACGCGGTCACGGGGGTCGAACTCGCGCGGTTCCCCGAGCCGTTGGCGCCCGCGACGGCCGCCCGCCGCGCCGGCCTGCCCCCCGTACGGCCGCACGACGTCGCCACGGCGGCCGCCAAGCTCGCCGTCGAGTACGACCTCGTGCTCGTCGAAGGCGCCGGCGGCCTCCTCGTCCGCTTCGACGACGACGGCGCCACCCTCGCCGACGCCGCCCGCCTGCTCGAAGCGCCCGTACTCGTCGTCACCCCGGCCGCCCTCGGGACGCTCAACTCGACCGCGCTGACCGCCGAGGCCCTGCGCGCCCGCGGGATCGAGATGCTCGGCGTCGTCGTCGGCAGCTGGCCCGGGGACCCCGGCCTCGCCGAGCGGTGCAATCTGACGGACCTCCCCGAGGTCGCGGGGGCGCCCCTGCTCGGCGTCGTCCCCGAGGGCGCGGGGGCCCTGGAACCCGCCGCATTCCGCAGCCGCGCCACGGCGTGGCTCGCGCCCCGGCTCGGCGGCACCTGGCGCCCGTAAGCCCTTATGGTCGTCGTCATGCGAGCACGTATCGACGAGATCGTCTTCGACTGCGCGGATCCGGCCGCACTGGTCCGGTTCTGGGCCGCCCTGCTGGGCGGCGACCCCGTCGACCGGAGTCCGCACTGGTCGTACGTCGACCCGCCGGACTGGACGCGGGTCGCCTTCCAGCGCGTACCGGAGGGCAAGACCGTCAAGAACCGCCTCCACCTGGACCTGGAGGCGGGCGACCTGGACACGGCGAGCGCCGAGGCGGAGCGCCTGGGAGCGACCAGGAAGGGCGGCATCGTGACCGACGAGAACGGCTCCTTCCAGGTGCTGCTGGATCCGGAGGGCAACGAGTTCTGCTTCGTGAGCGGCGTGAGCCCCGCCACGGGGTAGGAATCGCGGTATCCGTACACCCACGGAGGAGGTCCGCGATGCTGGAACGCCGCCGCAAGGTTCCCCGGGACGCCGTGCACCATCCGCTCTTCGCCCGTTTCTACGCCCGCGTGAGTGTGGTGGCCGACCTGAGGAGCGGGGTGGCCGCGCACCGCGCGGAGCTGCTGTCCGGTCTCTCGGGCCGGGTCATCGAGATCGGCGCGGGAAACGGGCTGAACTTCGCGTACTACCCTTCGGCCGTCTCCGAGGTGGTGGCGATCGAACCGGAGCGCAGTCTGCGGCAACTGGCCGTGAAGGCGGCCCTGGACGCCGGTGTCCCGGTGGACGTGGTGCCGGGCGCCGCGGAGGCGCTGCCGGTCAAGAGCGAGGCGTTCGACGCGGCGGTGGTGTCGCTGGTGCTGTGCAGCGTACGGGACGTCCCGCGCGCCCTGTCCGAGATCAGGCGCGTACTGCGGCCGGGTGGCGAGCTGCGCTTCTTCGAGCACGGCCGGGGCGAGGGCCGGGCCATGGTGACGGCCCAGCGTGCGCTGGACCGCACCGTGTGGCCCCTGCTCTTCGGCGGGTGTCACACGGCGCGCGATCCGCTGGCGGGCATCGCGGCGGCGGGCTTCGACATCGGTGCCCACCGGCGGCTGTCCGTACCGGAGAAGGGACCGAAGCTGCCGTCGTCGCCCTGCGTGCTGGGCGTGGCGCACCGGCCCCCGGAAGGGACGGGACCGTCCGGCGGCTGAGGCCGCGCGGCCCGGCCGCGGCTCATCCCCTCACAGACTCCACCGGCGCAGCTCTTCGGCGATCGCGTGCACGTCCGCCTTGCCCTCCTTGACCAGCCTGGCCAGGTCCCTCACCTGCTCGGGCGAGGTCGCGATCTTCAGGCCGCAGGCGACGAGATAGCCGTACGCGACGGCCGAGGCGAACATCGCGTTGGAGCGTTCCAGCGCGGGCACCTGAATGAGCAGCTGGAGCAGGGCGGCGGCGCGGGCCGGCGCGTCGCCGTAGACGGGGATGCCGAAGATCTCCGCCTCGTGCCGGGCCACGGCGGCGACGAGCGCGCCCCAGTCGACGACCTGCGGGTCGCCGGGGGTCTTGTGCTCGGCGACCATGAGGAGCCAGGCCAGATCGATCCTGAGAGTCAACGCTTGCCTTCGCGCTCCGTGCCGAACTCTTCCACGAACACCGATTCGTACTGCTTCATGAAGTCGGACGCGGCCTCGACGAAGGTGCGCCCCACCTCGCCCGCGTCCTGTCTGACCAGTTCCTCGATGTAGCGGTTCACGCTCATCCCGCGCTGGAGGGCGCGCTGCCGGGCGGCCTCCGCGGTGGTCTCGTCCACGCGTACGTTCAGCTGGGTCTTCGCCACGCTTCCAAGCTAGCGCGGCGGCGCTAGCACCGGCAAGGGGTGTCCGGCATACGGAAAGCGGTCGACGCGGCGGTCCCCGGGTGCTGGGATGACGCCATGGACGATCTTCGAATACGGGCCGCGGACCCCGACGATCTCGACGCGGTACTGGCCTTCTGGAAGGAAGCCGCCGAAGGGACGAGCATCAGCGACGACCGCGCGGGCGTCGAGCGGCTCGTCGCCCGGGACCCCGGTGCGCTGCTCCTCGCGGAGCTCGGCGGCGAGCTCGCCGGCACGGTCGTCGCGGGCTTCGACGGCTGGCGCTGTCACCTGTACCGGCTGGCCGTGCGCCCGGACCGGCGGCGGCGCGGCATCGGCTCCGCGCTGCTCGCGGCGGCGGAGGAGCGGTTCGTGGAGCTGGGCGGGCGGCGCGGCGACGCGATGGTCCTCACACGCAACGAGCGCGCGCACCACGCCTGGCGTGCCGCGGGCTACGCCCCGGAGCCGCAGTGGCAGCGGTGGGTCAAGCCGCTCGCGGACTGATTTCTGCCCCAGTTTGCTGGTCCTTTACCATGGGCGGATCATTCATCCCCTTTTTTGAAAGGTGTGAGCGTCCGCCCATGGGCGAGCCTCCCAGTACCAGCAGTCGACATCGCGCACTCCTCCCCGCCCTGCCCGATCATGGGACGGAGGTGAACCGATGACCGAAGTGCTTCTGCTCGCCGTGGCCGTGCTGCTCTCGCTCGCCTGCGGAGCCTTCGTCGCAGCCGAGTTCTCGCTCACCACGATCGAGCGCGGAGACCTCGAACGGTCCGTGGAGCGCGGCGAACGGGGTGCGGCGAGTGCCCTCAAGGCCGTACGCAGCCTCACGTTCCAGCTCTCCGGCGCCCAGCTCGGCATCACCGTCACCAACCTCCTCGTCGGCATGCTCGCCGAGCCTTCCATCGGCAAGCTGATCCGCGGCCCGCTCGAGGACGTCGGCCTCTCCCGCTCGACGTCCTCGTCGGTGGCTCTGGTCATCGGTACGGCCCTGTCCACCGTCGTCCTGATGGTCGTCGGCGAGCTGGTGCCCAAGAACTGGGCGATCTCGTCACCGCTGGCCGTGGCCAGGGTGGTCGCCGCCCCGCAGCGGATGTTCAGCGCGGCCTTCCGCCCGCTCATCAGCCACCTCAACGGTTCGGCCAACCGGATCGTGCGGCGCCTGGGCATGGAGCCGGCCGAGGAGCTGGCCTCCGCCCGCAGCCCGCAGGAGCTCGTCGCCCTGGCGCGGCACTCCGCGCGGGAGGGCGCGCTGGAGGCCGACACGGCGGAGCTGTTCGTACGGACCCTCAACCTGGCCGAACTGACCGCGGAGAACGTGATGACCCCGCGCGTGCAGGTCACCGCGCTCGACGTGCAGGCCACCGCGGAGGACGTCGCGAACGCCACCCGTGCGACCGGCCTGTCCCGCTTCCCCGTCTACCGGGGCAGCCTCGACTCGGTCGTCGGCATCGTGCACATCAAGGACGTGCTGACCGTGCCCGCCGGACGCAGGCCGTCGCACCCCGTCTCCTCCCTGCTGCGCGAGCCCCTGCTCGTACCGGAGACGCTGACTGTGGACCGGCTCCTCGACCGGCTGTCGGGCAAGCGCACCATGGCCGTCGTCATCGACGAGTACGGCGGTACGGCGGGTGTCGTGACGCTGGAGGACATCATCGAGGAGGTCGTCGGCGAAGTACGCGACGAGCACGACCCGCACGAGACGCCGGACCTCGCCCCGGCGGGCGAGGACGCCGACGGGCGGACGCTGTGGTCGGCGGACGGCGCGGCCAGGACGGACCAGCTGGAGCGGGTCGGACTGCGGCTGCACGACGGCCCGTACGAGACGCTCGCCGGGCTGATCGCCAGTGAACTGGGCCGTATCCCGGTCGTGGGCGACCGCATCGAACTGGCCGGATGGCAGCTGGACGTGGTGGACGCGGCGGGCCGCCGCGCGGCGCGCGTGCTGCTGCACGCCCCGCCGCCCGGGGAAGAAGAGGCCGCGGGCTCCTATGGCTCCGCGGGCTCCTACGGCTCCGCCGGACCCACCCGTTCCGGGGAAAAGGAGGCCGGGCGATGACCGCGGTCCAACTGCTCATCGGCCTGCTCACGCTGGTCGTCAACGCCTTCTTCGTCGGCGCGGAGTTCGCGCTGATCTCCGTACGCCGCAGTCAGATCGAGCCGGAGGCCGAGCGCGGGAACCGGCGGGCGCACAGCGTCCTGTGGGGCCTCGAACACGTCTCGGCGCTGCTCGCGGCGGCCCAGCTGGGCATCACGCTGTGCACCCTGGTGCTGGGTGTGGTCGCCGAGCCGGCCATCGCGCACCTGCTGGAGCCGGTCTTCCACGCCGTCGGTGTGCCGGACGGGCTGACGCACCTCGTCTCGTTCGTCATCGCGCTCGCCGCGGCGACGTACCTGCACATGCTCTTCGGCGAGATGGTGCCGAAGAACATCGCGCTGGCCGAGCCGGTGCGGGCCGCGCTGCTGCTGGGGCCCCCGCTGGTGGCGCTGGCCCGGGCGCTGCGCCCGGTGATCTTCGCGATCAACGCCTTCGCCAACGCGCTGCTCAAGCTGTTGCGGGTGGAGGCCAAGAACGAGGTGTCCGCGACGTTCTCGGACGACGAACTGGCGCGGCTGGTCACCGACGCGGGCGACGCCGGCCTGCTCGACGACCGCGCGGCCGAGCGGCTGCACGACGCCCTGGAGCTGGGCCGGCGCCCGGTGCGGGACGTGGTCATGCCGGTGGAGCGTGTGGTGTACGCCCAGGTGGGGACGACCCCGGAGGACCTGGAGCGGCTGTCGGCCGAGTCGGGTTTCTCCCGCTTCCCGGTGCTGGAGGGCCTGCGGATCCTGGGTTACCTGCACGTCAAGGACGCGCTGGACGCCGTACCGCGCGATGTGCCGTTCCCGGTGTCCGCACTGCGGCCGATCGCCCGGGTGCGGGCGGTCGCACCGCTCGACGACGTACTGACGGCGATGCGGCGCAGCCGGACGCACCTGGCGGCGGTGCTGGACGAGGACGGCAGTCCGGCGGGGCTCGTCACGATGGAGGACGTACTGCGGGAACTGGTGGGCCGGCCGGACCAGAAGCAGCAGTCCTAGCCGCCGGCGCGGCCGGGGCGGCGAGGAGCGCCGCCCCGGCCGCGGTGGTGCGGACGGCCGGGATACCATCGCTCCGCCATGAAAATGAATGCTGTCTACACCAGTTTTGTCGCGGTCGGCGACTCGTTCACCGAGGGCATGTCGGACGTGCTGCCCGACGGCTCGTACCGCGGCTGGGCGGACCTGCTCGCCGCGCGGCTCGCGGCGAGCACACCGGGCTTCCAGTACGCCAATCTCGCCGTACGCGGAAAGCTGATCGGCCAGATCGTCGACGAGCAGGTAGATGTCGCGGCCGCCATGCGGCCGGACCTCGTGACGCTGGTGGGCGGGCTCAACGACACGCTGCGGCCGAAGGTCGACATGGGCAGGGTGTGCGGGCTCCTCGAAGAGGCCGCCGGGAAGCTGGCGCCGTCCTGCGGGCGGCTGGTGCTGATGCGCAGCCCCGGCCGGAACGGTCCGGTGATGGAGCGCTTCCGGCCGCGCATGGAGCAGTTGTTCGAGTTCATCGACGGCCTGGCGGCGCGGCACGGCGCCCTGGTGGTCGACCTGTACGGCGCTCCCGTGCTCGCCGACCCCCGGCTGTGGCACGTCGACCGGCTGCACCTCACGGCGGAGGGGCACCGGCGGGTCGCCGAGGCGGTGTGGCAGGCGCTCGGGCTCGCGGCGGAGGACGACTGGCGCTCGCCGCTGGCGCCGGGCGCGACTCCCGGCTGGGCGGCGCGCCGCGGCAGCGACCTGCGGTTCGCGCGCGAGCACTTGGTGCCGTGGATCGGACGGCGCGTCACGGGACGGTCCTCGGGCGACGGGCGGCCGCCCAAGCGCCCGGAGCTGCTGCCGTACGACGGTCCCCTGCCGTAGCGCCCCCGTCCCCTCCTCGTAGCAAGCCACAAACAGGGGCGCGGCGCCGACCTGCATAAACCGCCAGTAGAATCTGGTCACGTGACTGCTGCTCCTGCGAAGCCCCGCATCCCCAATGTCCTGGCCGGCCGCTACGCCTCCACGCAACTCGCCGTCCTGTGGTCCCCCGAGGAGAAGGTGAAGCTGGAGCGCCGGCTGTGGCTCGCCGTGCTCCGCGCCCAGAAGGACCTCGGCATCGAGGTGCCGGACGAGGCCCTCTCCGACTACGAGCGTGTGCTCGACCAGGTCGACCTGGCGTCGATCGCCGAGCGCGAGAAGGTCACGCGCCACGACGTGAAGGCGCGGATCGAGGAGTTCAACGCGCTCGCGGGCCACGAGCAGGTCCACAAGGGCATGACGTCCCGCGACCTCACCGAGAACGTCGAGCAGCTTCAGATCCGGCTCTCGCTGGAGCTGATGCGCGACCGTACGGTCGCCGTGCTCGCCCGCCTCGGCAAGCTGTCCGCCGAGTACGCGGAGCTCGTCATGGCGGGCCGCTCGCACAACGTCGCGGCCCAGGCGACGACGCTCGGCAAGCGTTTCGCGACGGCGGCCGACGAGCTGCTGGTGGCGTACGGACGTCTTGAGGAGCTGCTGGGCCGCTACCCGCTGCGCGGGATCAAGGGCCCGGTCGGCACGGCCCAGGACATGCTCGACCTGCTGGGCGGTGACGCCGGCAAGCTGGCCGACCTGGAGCAGCGGATCGCCGCTCACCTCGGTTTCTCGCAGGCCTTCACCTCGGTGGGCCAGGTGTACCCGCGCTCGCTGGACTACGAGGTCGTCACCGCGCTGGTGCAGCTGGCGGGCGCGCCGTCGTCGGTGGCGAAGACGATCCGGCTGATGGCCGGACACGAGCTGGTGACGGAGGGCTTCAAGCCCGGGCAGGTCGGCTCGTCCGCGATGCCGCACAAGATGAACACCCGCTCCTGCGAGCGTGTGAACGGCCTCATGGTGATCCTGCGCGGCTACGCCTCGATGACGGGTGAGCTGGCGGGCGACCAGTGGAACGAGGGCGACGTGTCCTGCTCGGTGGTGCGCCGTGTCGCGCTGCCCGACGCGTTCTTCGCCTTCGACGGCCTGCTGGAGACCTTCCTGACGGTGCTGGACGAGTTCGGCGCCTTCCCGGCGGTCGTCTCCCGCGAGCTGGACCGCTACCTCCCCTTCCTCGCCACCACCAAGGTGCTCATGGCTTCGGTACGGGCCGGGGTCGGCCGCGAGGTCGCGCACGAGGCCATCAAGGAGAACGCCGTCGCCTCCGCGCTGGCGATGCGCGAGCAGGGCGCCGAGCGCAACGAGCTGCTGGACAAGCTCGCGGCCGACGAGCGGATCCCGCTGGACCGGGCACGGCTGGACGAGCTGATGGCCGACAAGCTGTCCTTCACCGGTGCGGCGGCGCAGCAGGTCGGGGCCGTGGTCTCCCGTATCGAGGAGATCGCCAAGCAGCACCCCGACGCCGCCGCGTACACCCCCGGATCGATCCTCTGATCCGCACGCCATGACGCCCGAAGAGCTCCTGGCCGCCCGCGACCGCCTCGTTCCCGACGTGGTCGCGGGCGGCCTGCGGGTGCTTTTCTGCGGTATCAACCCGGGGCTGATGTCGGCCGCGACGGGCCACCACTTCGCCCGCCCCGGCAACCGTTTCTGGCCGGTGCTGCACCTCTCGGGCTTCACGCCCCGGCAACTGAAGCCGTCGGAGCAGGACGAGCTCCTGTCCTACGGTCTGGGCATCACCAACGTGGTGGCCAGGGCGAGCGCGCGGGCCGACGAGATCAGTGACGAGGAGTTCCGCGAGGGCGGACGGCTCCTGACGGCGAAGGTCGGACTGCTGCGGCCGAAGTGGCTCGCGGTGGTCGGCATCACCGCCTACCGCACGGCGTTCGGTGAGAGGAAAGCGGTGATCGGGCCGCAGGAGCGGACGATCGGCGGGACCCGGATCTGGGCCCTGCCCAACCCCAGCGGACTCAACGCCCACTGGACCGCGCAGACCATGGCCGAGGAGTACGCCAGACTGCGGGCCGCGTCGCACGACGACGGCCGGGAGCCCGGAGCCGCCCGCTAGGCGCGGAAGACCTCCGGCCCTCCGGCGTACCGCTGGGGCGCCGCGGAGGCCGCACACCGCCGGACCGCCCTCGCCGCTCCCCCGACCAGCGAGTACGATCCGCCAGAACAAGCGCGCGAGCTGGGAGGACACACCGTGGGGCGGCTGACCGGCGGAGATCCCTCACTGCTGCGGCGGATCAATTCCGCCGTGGTGCTGCACGCTCTGCGGGGCGCCGGCTCCCCCACCCTCACCGACCTGACCCGCATCACGGGCCTCTCCCGGCCGACGGTCGAGGGTGTGGTCGAAGGGCTCATGGAGACCGGGCTCGTCGTCGAGGCCCCGGCCGAGGACGGCGAGGCGCGGCGGCAGGGGCGGCCCGCGCGGAGGTTCCGGTTCCGGGCCGAGGCGGGGCACTTGCTGGGCGTCGAGATCGGCCCGCACCGCATCGCCGCCCTGCTGTCCGGCCTCGACGGCCGTGTCATCGGCGCGGGCTCCCGCGAGGTGTCCGAGACCGCCTCGGCGGACGAGCGGCTCGACCGGGTACGCGCCATGGTCGCCGACGTACTGCGCCGCGCCGGAGTCGCCCGCAGCTCGCTGCGCGCCGTCGGCGTCGGCTCACCCGGCATCGTGGAGGCCGACGGAACCGTACGGCTGGGCACGGCCCTCCCGGAGTGGACCGGGCTGCCCCTCGGTGAGCGGCTCCGCCGTTCCTTCCGCTGCCCCGTACTGGTGGAGAACGACGCCAACGCGGCGGCGGTCGCCGAGCACTGGAAGGGCGCCGCCGTCGACTCCGACGACATCGTGTTCGTCCTGGCCGGACTGAGCCCCGGCGCGGGTTCACTGATCGGCGGCCGGCTGCACCGCGGCTACGGGGGCGCGGCCGGCGAGATCGGAGCGCTGCACCTGCTGGGCCGCGAGGTCACGCCGGAGACGCTGCTGTCGACGACGGACGAGCCGCTGCTCCCGCTGGACGAGCAGGCGGTGGCCACGGTCTTCCGGCGCGCCCGACAGGGCGACCCGGGGGCGCAGGAGGCCGTCGAGAGGTTCATCCAGCGGCTGGTGCACGACGTGGCGGCGCTGGTCCTGGCCCTCGACCCCGAGCTGGTCGTGGTCGGCGGGTGGGCGGCCGGCATCGACGGTGTACTGGAGCCGCTGCGCGGTGAGTTGGCGCGCTACTGCCTGCGTCCGCCGCGGGTGGCGCTGTCACTGCTCGGTGAGGCGGCGGTGGCGACCGGTGCGCTGCGCCTGGCCCTCGACCATGTCGAGGAACAGCTCTTCGCCGTCGAGGGAACGGCGACGGCCCGCCGCTGAGTCGCGACGGGCCGTACCGCAAGCACTCCAAGTGCCGTAGGGCGGGCGGGATCAGGAGGCCCTGCGCTCCTGCGTGTGGTGGCTTATCTCCACGTCGCCCGAGTCGCCGAAGGTGAGCCGGCAGGTGTCCGCCCGGTAGGTGGCCACGGAGACCGCGGCGGTCCTGCCCTCGGCGAAGTAACGCGTGGTGACGACGAGGACGGGCGCGCCGGGCAGCCGGTCGAGTTCCTTCGCGTCGTCCGCGCGGGCCGAACCGAGCTCGACGGCACGGTCCTGGCCGTCCATCGCGAGGCGCTGCAGCTCCCGGAGCACACTGCGCGCGCGGGCCGCGCCCGAGGGTGCTTCGATGGCCGCGAGATCCGGTACGGACGCGTCCGGTACGTACAGCAGTTCGGCTGCGACCGGCTGGCCGTTCGTCACCCGGATCCGGCGCACCATGTGCACCTCGTCCTCGGCGTCGAAGTCCTCGTCGAGCATGCGGGCCACCGCGACGGGGGGCACGGCGCTCGTGCAGTCGACCGGCTGCCAGGCGTCGCCGGCCGCGCCCGGCCATCCGTGCCGCGAGGTGCCGACGTCCACACCCACGCGCGGCGGGGCGACCGTGGTGCCCACGCCGCGACGGCGCTGCAGGCGGCCTTCCAGCTCGAGCTGTTCGAGGGCCTGGCGGAGCGTGGCGCGCGCGACGCCGAAGCGCGAGGCGAGTTCACGCTCGTTGGGCAGGATCTCCCCGACCGCGAAATCGGAGTCGAGTGCCTCGCTGAGCACGGTCTTGAGGTGCCAGTACTTCGGCTCCGGCACCGTTTCGAGCTGCGTGGTCCCCACCCTGATCCTCCGCAATCAGCCTGTCCCCGGCGAGTTTCCGCGCCCTTGTTTATTAAAGGTTCCTGCACTAACTCTGCGACCATAAGTCCGTGGCCCCCCTTGGTCAAGACCAATCGGCGCGGGACAGGCGTCGCTTCTACGGGGCGAGCGCGGTGAGCTTGTCGGGGTTGCGGACGATGTAGACGCACTGGATGAGGCCGTCCGCGACGTCCAGCTGGAAGACCGCGTCGGGCTTCGAGCCGGACAGGACCAGCAGGGCCGGCCCGCCGTTCAGCTCCAGGAAGCGGAACTCGCTCTCGGCGACCGGCTGCTTGGCCGCGGCGAACAGGAAGCGCCCCACCTTGTCGGCGCTCTCCAGGACGCGCAGCGGCGCCTTGGCCTTGCCGCCGCTGTCACCGACGAGCCGGACGTCCGGCGCGAGCAGTGCGAGCAGCGCGCCGAGGTCGCCCCCCGACGCCGCCGCGAGGAACCGTTCGGTGAGGTCGCGGCGTTCGGCCGGGTCCACGTCGAACCGCGGCCTGCGTTCCGCCACATGCCGCCGGGCGCGTCCCGAGAGCTGCCGTACGGCCGATTCCGAGCGTTCCAGGGTGGCGGCGATTTCTCCGTACGGGAAGCCGAAAGCCTCCCGCAGGACGAACACCGCGCGCTCCAGCGGGGAGAGCGACTCGAGAACGACGAGCACCGCGAGCGAGACGGAGTCGGCGAGCACCGCGCGCTGCGCGGTGTCCTCGACGGTCGCGCCGAAGTCCGTCACGAGCGGCTCGGGCAGCCACGGCCCGACGTACGCCTCACGCCTGGCCTGTACGTGGCGCAGCCGGTCGACGGCGAGCCGGGTGGTGATCCGCACCAGGTAGGCGCGCGGTTCGCGCACGTCGTGACGCGTCTGTGCGGACCAGCGCAGCCACGCCTCCTGCACGACGTCCTCGGCGTCGGCGACCCGGCCGAGCATCCGGTACGCCACTCCGGTCAGAAGGGGCCGGTGCTCTTCGAAGACGTCAGTCGCGGTGTCGGCGGTCACTCCCCCATCCCAGCCGACCGTTCGCGCCCTGTCCAGGCGACGACGACGCCCGGCTCCGCCCTGCGGGAGGGAACCGGGCGGCCTTGTGGGGCCGGGGCCCGGACAGCCCGGAACGCGCCGAACCGGTTCCCGGGAACGGTGGCCGGCTGTTCACTTGTGGTTCGTGTGGTTGCCGTGACCGGGCGTTAGGCATGGCCTCACACGCCGGAGTGTCCGCAAGGTGGACACTCCGGCGGGCAGTCCGATCCACAGAACGACCGAACCGTCACTGGAGGCGCATCGATGCCGCACCGACCGCAGAGCCAGTCCCCCGACCGACGTTCCGTCCTGCGCGGCTCGCTGGCCGCCTCGGCCGCGCTCGCCCTGCCCGCCGTCGGTGCCACCGCCGTCGGCGCGGGTGCCGCGCCCGCCCAGGCGCTCTCCGGCCGGCCGCGTGCCGCGTGGGGCGTGCAGACGGGTGACGTCACCTCCTCTTCGGGTCTGGTGTGGGTACGGTCCGACCGCCCGGCCCGGATGATCGTGGAGACGTCCGCGACGGAGTCCTTCCGCCACTCCCGCAGATGGCACGGCCCCCTGCTCGGGCCCGGTACGGACTTCACGGGGACGACGCCGCTGCGGGGCCTGCCCCCGGGCGAGCAGGTGTACTACCGGGTGACCCTCGCCGATCCCGACGATCCCCGTCGCACCGGGGAGCCGGTCCGGGGAACGTTCCGTACGGCGTCCGCGAAGCGGCGCGGGGGCGTGCGCTTCCTGTGGTCGGGTGACATCGCGGGACAGGGGTGGGGCATCAACCCGGACATCGGCGGCTACCGGGTCTACGACGAGATGCGCCGCCTCGACCCGGACTTCTTCCTGTGCAGCGGCGACACCGTCTACGCGGACGGCGTGATCCAGCCGAGCGTGACGCTGCCCGACGGGCGTGTGTGGCGGAACATCACCACCCCGGAGAAGTCGAAGGTCGCCGAGACCCTGGACGAGTACCGCGGGAACTTCCGCTACAACCTGCTGGACGAGAACGTGCGCCGTTTCAACGCGCAGGTGCCCTCGATCGTGCAGTGGGACGATCACGAGGTGCGCAACAACTGGTACCCGGGCCAGATCCTCGACGACGCCCGCTACACGGAGAAGAACATCGACGTACTGGCGGCGCGGTCGATGCGCGCGTTCAGCGAGTACTTCCCGATTTCGACGCTCCCCGCGCGCGGGGAGGGCGGAAAGGACGGGAGGCGCGGAAAGGACGACGGCCGGGTCTACCGGGTGGTCGGGCAGGGCCCCCTGCTCGACGTCTTCGTCCTCGACATGCGGACGTACCGCAACGCCAACTCCCCCGGCCGGCAGCCCGACGACGCGACCGGCATCCTCGGCGCCGAGCAGCTCGCCTGGCTGAAGAAGGAGCTGTCGCGCTCCCGCGCGGTGTGGAAGGTGATCGCCTCCGACATGCCGCTGGGAATCGTCGTCCCGGACGGACCGGCCGACTTCGAGGCGGTCGCGCAGGGTGATCCCGGGGCGCCGCTGGGCAGGGAGCTCCAGATCGCGGAGCTCCTGCGCCACATCAAGCACGCCCGTATCACCGGCACGGTGTGGCTCACGGCGGATGTGCACTACACCTCCGCCCAGCACTACGATCCGTCCCGCGCGGCGTTCAAGGACTTCGCGCCCTTCTGGGAGTTCGTGTCCGGCCCGCTGGCCGCGGGCGGCTTCCCGTCGAGCCGGCTCGACGCCACCTTCGGGCCGGACCAGGTCTTCGTGAAGGCACCGGCCCGCGCCAACGTGTCGCCCATGGAGTCCCCGCAGTACTTCGGCGAGGTCGACATCGACGGCGGGAGCGGCGAGCTGACGGTGCGGCTGCGCGCCGAGGGCGGGACGGTGCTGTTCAGCAAGGTGCTGCAGCCCGGCCTCGTCGGCCAGTAGCCGGAGGTGTCGGAGAGGGGATCCGGGAACGCGGACGGGCCGTCTCACGGGGCCCGGCATGGCTGAAAACGGCCACTAAGCCCCAGAAGCACGCTTAACCCATCAGTCACAGAGCGTTCGTGATCACGCAACAACAGTCGGTCACAGTGGTGCCATGACGGATGTGACTGGCATGCCCCATACGACCGACACGACCGGCACGGCGTCGCCGAAGCGTCCCCGCCGCGCCCACCACTGGCGGCGGGACCTCGTCGAACTCGCCGCCCTGTTCACCGCCGTGGCCGTCGCCGACGCGATCGCGAACACGATCGCGCACGGCCCCGACGGACCGTACCTCCTCGTGGCCTCGGCCGTGGTGCTGACCGCCACGGCCGGATTCCACACCTGGTGGGCGCGGCGGCACAGCCATTCCCCGCCGCCGCCCCCTCCCGGCCCCCGCCCCCGTACGGCCGGTGACGGTGCGCCGTCCGTCTCCGAGACCGCGCTCTGGCGGATGCGCACCACCGTCAGGGACGAGCCCGGCAGCCTGGCGCTGCTGTGCACCGCCCTGGCCCGCCATCAGGTGGACATCCTCACCCTGCAGACCCACCCGCTCGCCGAGGGCACCGTCGACGAGCTGCTGCTGCGCGCCCCCGCCACCCTCCAGGCCGCCGCGCTGAGCCGGGAGGTCTCCGCCGCCGGCGGCAGCGACACGTGGCTGGAGCGGGCCGACGCCCACGACCTGGTCGACGCCCCCACCCGGGTGCTCGGTCTCGCCACCCGCACCGCGCTCGACGCCGCGGAACTTCCGCTGGCGCTGCGGCAGCTGCTCGGACGCTGCACCATCCATTCGCTGCCCGCCACCAGCCTCACCGGCCGGCCCACCGGTGATGCCGCTCCGGTCGAAGGCGTCCTCGACGGCACGGTCATGAAGCTGCGCGATCCGTCCGGCGGGGCGATCACCGTCGAGCGCCACTACCTGCCCTTCACTCCGACGGAGTTCGCGCGCGCCCGCGCCCTCGTGGAGCTCGACGCCCGCCTCGGCCCGCGCATCCCGCGCGGCGAGCAGGTCCTGACCCTCCCCGAGGGCAACGAGATCACCGTCCGCAGGGCCGGACCCGACGACCTCGAAGCCGCCCGCGCCATGCACGACCGCTGCGGCGACCGCACCCTGCGCCTGCGCTACCACGGCCCGGTGGGCGACGCCGACCGCTACCTCGGCCACCTCCTCAGCCCGCGTTTCGGCCGCACCCTCGCCGCCTCGACGGCGTCCGGCCGCCTCGTCGGTCTCGGCCACCTCCTCTGGGACGGCGACGAGACGGAGGTGGCGCTGCTCGTCGAGGACGCGTGGCAGCGGCGCGGCATCGGCTCCGAACTGCTGGGCCGCCTGGTGGCTCTCGCGGCCGAGGCGGGCTGCGAGAGCGTCTACGCCGTCACCCAGTCGTCCAACACCGGCATGGTCGCGGCCATGCGCGGCCTCGGCCTGCCCCTCGACTACCAGATCGAGGAGGGCACCCTCGTGGTCACCGCGCGGCTGGGTGCGACGGCCGTACGTCCGCACCCCGCTCACGCGCAGGGGCCGGCACAGACACCGGCGCACGCACGGCCGCAGCGGCCCCGGCAGCGCTGAGGGCCTCGCACAGGTCCCGCCACAGGTCCTCCACGTCCTCGAGCCCGACCGACATCCGCAGCAGCCGGTCGCTGACCCCCGAGGACCGCCGGTCTCCCTCGGCCACGACGCGGTGGCTGATGGAGGCCGGGTGCTGGATGAGCGAGTCCACGCTGCCGAGGCTGACAGCGGGCGTGATGAGCCGTACGCCCCCGATCACCGCGTGCGGATCGCCGTACACCTCGAAGGCCACCATCGCGCCGCCGAGCTTCGGATAGTGCACCCGCGCCACCCGCGGGTCGGCGGACAGCCGCCGGGCGAGTTCGGCCGCGGACGCCGACGCCGCGCGCATCCGTACGGGCAGTGTGGAGAGCCCGCGCAGCAGCAGGTATCCGGCCAGCGGATGGAGTACGCCGCCGGTCGCGAACCGCACCTGGCGCAGCGCGCGGGCGAGCTCCTCGTCGCACGCCACCACCCCGCCCAGTACGTCGCCGTGCCCGCCCAGGTACTTGGTCGCGCTGTGCAGGACGAGCCGTGCGCCGTCCTCCAGCGGGCGCTGGAGGACCGGCGTCGCGAAGGTGTTGTCGACGAGCAGCGGCACCGACCCGCAGGAGTGCGCGACCGCCCGGACGTCGATCTCCGCGAGGGTCGGATTGGCGGGGGTCTCGACGATCACGAGGCCGGTGTCGGGGCGGATCGCGTCCTCGATGCCGGCCGGGTCCACCCAGGTCACCTCGGTGCCGAGCAGCCCGGCGTTCAGCAGGTGGTCGCTGCATCCGTACAGCGGCCGTACGGCGACGACGTGGCGCAGGCCCGCGCTCGCCCGTACGAGGAGTACGGCGGTGAGCGCCGCCATGCCGCTGGCGAACGCGACGGCGCTCCCGGCGCCCTCCAGCCGCGCCAGGGCGTCCTCGAAGCGGGCGGTGGTCGGGTTGTCGAGCCGTGAGTAGACGGGCGGGCCCTGGGGCCGCGCGCCGGTGGCGGCGAACTCGTCGATCCTGGCCGCCTCCCCCCGGCTGTCGTACGACGGGTAGGTGGTCGACAGGTCGAGCGGCACGGCGTGCAGTCCCAGCGCCGCGAGGTCTTCGCGGCCGGCGTGGACGGCTTCGGTGGCCAGGGCCCGGGGTGTGGTCGAGGCGTCGGTGTTCATGACATGACTCTGAACAGCTACCGGGAAGTAGGGATGGATGACCGTGTTACGTTCGGCGCATGGCCGAATCCGTCGTACTCGACCCGGTCGATCTGCACATCCTGCGCCTTCTGCAGAACGACGCGCGGACCACCTACCGCGATCTGGCCGCCGAGGTCGGGGTGGCGCCCTCGACCTGTCTGGACCGGGTGGCGCGGCTGCGCCGCTCCGGTGTGATCCTCGGCCACCAGCTGCGCCTCGACCCGGCCAAGCTCGGCCGGGGTCTCGAAGCCCTGCTCTCGGTGCAGGTACGCCCGCACCGGCGCGAGCTCATCGGCCCGTTCGTGGAGCGCATCAGGGCGCTGCCCGAGTCGCGGGCGCTCTTCCACCTGACCGGGCCCGACGACTACCTCGTCCACGTGGCGGTGGCGGACACGGCGGACCTGCAGCGGCTGGTCCTGGACGAGTTCACCTCACGGCGCGAAGTCGCCCGCGTGGAGACCCGGCTGATCTTCCAGGCGTGGGACTGCGGGCCCCTGCTGCCGCCCGCGGCGGGACGCTGACAACAAGCTGCCACCAAACGGCCGGTGGCATGCCGTCGACTCCGGACAGTGGTGACGCGGAGCCCTTTCCCGTACGAGGATGT
Source organism: Streptomyces altiplanensis (assembly GCF_053591575.1). Classification (NCBI taxonomy): domain Bacteria; kingdom Bacillati; phylum Actinomycetota; class Actinomycetes; order Kitasatosporales; family Streptomycetaceae; genus Streptomyces; species Streptomyces altiplanensis. Next base: position 25,259 of record NZ_JBSFUB010000060.1, read on the forward strand.
CCGCATGTCAGTCACTTCGAGCAGCGCGCTCCTCCTCCCCCGCCAGGTAGCCGACGCGTACGTCGACGCACTCATCGCCCTCGACCCGATCACCGGCACGTACTTGGGAGTCGAGGAGAGCTCCCGCCGCCTTCCGGACTTCTCCCCCGCGGGACAGGAGGCACTCGCCGCGCTGGCCCGCACCACGCTCGCGGAGCTGGACAGGGCGGAGGGCCGGCCCGGTGCGGACAGTGACGTCGAGCGGCGCTGCGGCCGGCTGCTGCGCGAGCGGCTGAACGCCGAACTCGCCGTGCACGAGGCCGACGAGAGCCTGCGCGCCGTCAGCAACATCCACTCGCCCGCGCACAGCATCCGCGGCGTCTTCGCCGTGACGCCCACCAGGACCGACGAGGACTGGGCGGCGGTGGCCGAGCGGCTGCGCGCGGTGCCCGGCGCCCTGGAGGGCTACCGGGCGTCGCTCGCGCTCGGTCTGGAACGGGGGCTCCTGGGCGGCCCGCGCGCCACGGAGACCTTCATCGGCCAGCTGACCGAGTGGGCGGGAACCGGACGCGGCTGGTTCGAGGAGTTCGCGGCGGCGGGGCCCGGCTCGCTGCGCGCCGAACTGGACGCGGCGGGACGCGGCGCCACCGAAGCCGTCGCCGCGCTGCGCGACTGGATGCGCGACGTGTACGCCCCGGCCGTGAAGGACGCGCCCGACACGGTGGGCCGCGAGCGGTACGCCCGCTGGTCGCGCTACTTCAACGGCACCGACCTCGACCTCGACGAGGCGTACGCGTACGGCTGGTCCGAGTACCACCGCCTGCTCGGCGAGATGAGGACCGAGGCGGAGAAGATCCTGCCGGGCGCGGCCACCCCGTGGGAGGCCCTGGCCTGGCTCGACGAGCACGGCACGCACATCGAGGGGGTCGAGGAGACCAGGGCCTGGCTCCAGGGCCTGATGGACGAGGCCATCGAGGCGCTGGACGGCACGCACTTCGAACTCGCCGAGCGGGTACGGAAGGTGGAGTCCCGCATCGCGCCCCCCGGCGGCGCGGCGGCGCCGTACTACACCACCCCCTCCGAGGACTTCTCGCGCCCGGGCATCACCTGGCTGCCGACGATGGGCGAGACCCGCTTCCCGGTGTACGACCTGGCGTCGACCTGGTACCACGAGGGTGTTCCCGGGCACCACCTGCAGCTCGCGCAGTGGGTGCACGTCGCGGACCGGCTGTCCCGCTACCAGGCGTCGGTCGGCATGGTCAGCGCCAACGCCGAGGGCTGGGCGCTGTACGCGGAGCGGCTGATGGACGAGCTGGGCTTCCTCGGCGACGCGGAGCGCAGGATCGGCTACCTGGACGCGCAGATGATGCGCTCCACCCGCATCATCGTCGACATCGGCATGCACCTGGAGCTGGAGATCCCGGCGGACTCGCCGTTCCACCCGGGCGAGCGCTGGACGCCTGAGCTGGCGCAGGAGTTCTTCGGCATGCACAGCGGGCGGCCCGCGGACTTCGTGGAGAGCGAGCTGACCCGCTACCTGTCCATGCCCGGCCAGGCGATCGGCTACAAGCTGGGCGAACGGGCGTGGCTGCTGGGCCGCGAGAACGCCCGCAAGGCGCACGGCGACGCCTTCGACGCGAAGGCGTGGCACATGGCGGCGCTGTCGCAGGGCTCGCTGGGCCTCGACGACCTGGTGGAAGAGCTGTCGAAGCTCTGACGACCCGGGGTGTGCGGGTACGGCGGCCGGGTTCCCCGGTTCCATACACCCGGCCGCCGTCGCCCCGGACGGCTCACGCGCTCACCCGCGCCGGAACCCGCCCTCGGAGTCGATGACCTGCCCCGTGATCCACGCGGCCTCGTCCGTGGCGAGCCAGGCGATGAGCCGGGCCGGATCGTCCGGCATGCCCCACCGCCCGGCGGGGAACATCGCGGCGATCGCGTCGTAGTCGTCACCGCTCAGGTAGTCCGTGTCGACAGGGCCCGGGTTGACGGCGTTGACCGTCACCGCGAGGTCCGCGAGCGTGGTGGCGAGGGTACGGGTGGCGGACGCGAGGGCGCCCTTCGCGAGGCCGTACGCGACCTCTCCGGGCATGCCGCCCGCGATGTCCTGGCCCGAGGTCATCATCACGACCCGCCCGCCCGGCGAGCGCCGCGGCAGGGTCGCGCGCAGCCGGGCGTACGCCTGGACCAGCAGGATCACGGACCGTGTGTCGACGGCCCAGTGCGCGTCGAGCATGGCCGCGTCGATGGTCTCCAGCGTGCCGTCGGAGCCGCTGAGGGCGTGGTTGGCGACGAGGATGTCGATCCGTCCGCCGAGCGCCTCGGCGGCGGTGGCGACCAGTTCGGCGGGGGCCTCGGGATCCGCCAGGTCACCGGGGCCGTGGGCGACGGTGGCGGCCGGGTCGGCGCTCGCTTCCCGCACCCCCGCGACGACCGCTTCCGGGCCTTCGGGCTCGGCGCCCCAGGGCTGCGCCGCGTCGTGCGGTACGTGGTGGTGGAGGTAGACGCTCGCACCGTAGGCGGCGAGACGGCGGGCCACCGCGTAACCGATGCCACCGCGGCGGCTGGCCCCGGTGACGAGGGCGCTGCGGCCGCGCAGGGGCAGGGGGTCGCGGCGGAGTCCGGCCGCGGAAGGTCCTGGGATCTTGGGCACGGCCCACATCCTGGTGGTGCGGGCCGCCGGTGTCATCCGGTTTCCCCGGCCCCCTGCCGTACGGCGGACCGGCCGGTCAGCAGCCGCAGTTGCCGGGGGCGACGAGCGCGGTGAGCGGGTCGGCCTCGCGCCGCTCCCGGCCCTTGCCCGTCTCGGTCTCGAAGCCCTCGCGGATCCAGTACTCGATGCCGCCGAGCATCTCCTTGACCTGGTAACCGAGTTCGGCGAGGGCGAGAGCCGCGCGAGTGCCGCCGTTGCAGCCGGGCCCCCAGCAGTACGTGACGACCGGCACGGACTTGTCCAGGAGCCGCTCCGCCCGGGCGGGGATCTCCGCCGTGGGGAGGTGCAGGGCGCCGGGGATGTGCCCCTGTTCCCATGCCTGCGTGGAGCGGGGGTCGATCAGGGCGAAGCCTGGGTCCTCACCCGCCGCGAGGGCCGCGGCGACGTCGAACGGGTCGGTGTGGAAGGCGAGGCTGGCGCCGAAGTACGCGGCGGCCGCGGCGGGGGTGGCCGGCGGGACGCGGAGAACGGCGTTCGCGCGGGTGGCGGAGGTCTGGGCGGTGGTGGGCCGTGTCGTCGTCATGGACAGAAATCTACGGTGGACGATCATCCGATTGAAGTGAGATTCCCCGGCTCTTGTCTTGATCTGCCGGTGGATCCCCTGTTGTCTCGGGGACATGAACGGATATTCACCGGACGCCACCGACTGGCGCATCCTGGAAGCCCTGCAACGCGAGGGGCGGGCCACGTTCGCCGAACTGGCGCGCGCCGTGTCCATGTCCGCGAGCGCCGTGACGGAGCGGGTGCGGCGGCTCGAAGAGGCCGGGGTGATCTCGGGCTACACGGCCGTCGTCGAGCAGGAGCAGCTGGGGATGCCCATCCTGGCGTTCGTACGGCTGCGCTATCCGCACGGCAACTACAAGCCGTTCCACGACCTGCTCGAAGCGACGACCGAGGTGCTCGAAGCACATCACGTCACGGGCGACGACTGCTTCGTCATGAAGGTCGCGGCCCGTTCGATGAAGCACCTGGAAGAGGTCTCGGGCCGGTTCGGCACGCTCGGCTCGGTCACCACCAGCGTCGTCTACTCCTCGCCGCTGCCCCGGCGCGCGCTCAGCCGCTGACCGAAGGCCGTGTGGTGGCGCACCACGGAGCCGTGCCGGTCCTTGACGACCTCCAGCCGGGTGGTGACGCGGCGCCGCAGGTCCGCGACGTGGCTCACGATGCCGACGCTGCGGTCGCGTTCGCGCAGGGAGTCCAGTACGTCGAGGACCTCGTCCAGGGTCTGGTCGTCGAGGCTGCCGAAGCCCTCGTCGATGAAGAGGGTGTCGAGCCGTACGCCGCCGGCCTCGTCGGTGACCACGTCGGCGAGGCCGAGCGCGAGCGCGAGCGAGGCGAAGAACGTCTCGCCGCCGGAGAGGGTCGCCGTGTCGCGTTCGACGCCGGTCCAGGCGTCGACGACGTGCAGGCCGAGCCCCGACCGGCCCCGGCCGCCGGCTCTGGCGTCGGAGTGGACGAGGGTGTAGCGGCCGGAGGACATGCGCTGGAGGCGGGCGGTGGCGGCGGCCGCGACCTGCTCCAGGCGGGCGGCCAGGACGTACGACTCCAGGCGCATCTTGCGTTCGTTGTCGGCGGAGGTGCCGGCGGTGAGCGAGGCGAGGCGCGCGACCCGCTCGTACTGCTCGCGCAGCGGGCCGAGGCGGCGCGTCTCCTCGGCGGCCTGCTGCGACAGCCGGGCGAGAGCGGCGCAGCGATCGCTCGCGGCGTCGAGGACGGACGCGGCGTCGAGCAGCCCGCGCTCGGCGGCGTCGAACCCGGCCTGGGCGCGCTGCGGTTCGGCCCGGGGCCGGGCGGCGGCCGCGGCGGTCGCGGGCTCCGCCAGCCGGTCCGCTACGGCGGCCTGTTCGCGCTGCCAGTCGTCGATCCGGTGCTGGAGGCCGCGCTGCTCCGCCTCTGCGAGCAGCGCCTCGGCCGCCGCCCGCGGAGTGTCGAAGCCAGCTTTGAACGCGGCGTCGGCGAGCCGGTCGTCGGCCTCCTTGAGGCGCTGGGCGGTGATCTCGACCGCCCGTACGGCTTCGGACGCCTCACCGAGCACCCGGACACGGCGCTCCAGCAGCGCGGCGTGCTCGGCGACACTGCGCGCTTCGCCGCGGGCCCGGGTCAGTTCGGCTTCGAGGGAGGCCTGTTCGCGGTCGAGCGCTTCGCGCTGCGAGGTGCGGGCGGCGGCACGCCGTTCGGCCTGCCGCTGCGCGTCGACGCGTCCCGCGTACTCGCGCTCGGCGCGGTCCAGCGCCTCACGGGCCGCGTGCAGACCGGCGGCCATGGCGTGCGCCTCGGCGTGCTCCTGCCGCAACTCCTCTACGAGGGAGGCAAGTTCTTCGACTCTCACCTCATGCAAGTGGCCGGATCCGGCGTTCCGGAGGGCTTCCGCCGGTGCGGGCGCCGCGCCGGCGGTCCCCGCTCCGGACGGCCCGTCGCCGTCGGCGCGGCCGCCCGCCTCCGCGCGCGCCGCCGCGTGGTCCTCACGCACCGCCGCCAGCGCGCGCTCCGCCCCGGAGCGCACCGCCTCGGCGTCCGCATGGGCGGCGTACGCCGCTTCTTCCGCCGTACGGTCCACCTGGTCCGCCGCCGCCCGTGCGGGCGCCGGGTGCTCGGTCGAGCCGCAGACCGCGCACTCCTGACCGTCGCGCAGGCCCGCCGCCAGTTCGGCCGCGATGCCCAGCAGCCGGCGTTCCTTCAGGTCCAGCCACCTCTCGTGGGCCGAGGCGGCCTCCTCCCGGGCCGTCCGCAGCCGGTCCTCGGCGGCCGTGACCTGTTCGCCGAGCGCGTCGCGCCGGCGTGCGGCGTCGAGTCTGCGGCGGGCCGGTTCGAGCCGGCCCGCCAGGTGCTCGGCGCGGGTCACCGCGTCCTGGGCCGCTTCGATGCGCTCCTGGCAGCGGCGGCGGGTCGTGTCCCAGCCGTCCAGCCAGTCGGCGGCGTCCCGCAGCAGTTCGTCGTCGGCGCGGGCCTGCCGCTCCAGCGCCGCCCGCTCCCGGCCGATCTCCTCGCTGCGCCGCTCCGCCCTGCGCGCGGCTTCGAGGCCGCCGAGGTCCTGGCGGAGCCCGCGTTCCAGTGCGGCGAGGTGCTCGGCACCGGTGTCGGCGAGGTCCGGCGGCAGTTCGGCCCGCGCGCGTTCGCGGGCCGCGCTCGCCGCGCGGTGCTCCCGCTCGGCGTCGTCGCGCAGCGACAGGGCGGGGGCGACGCGGTCGGCCCGGCGGGCACGGTCCTGCAGCGCGCGCAGCCGCTCGTACTCGGGGCGGCGCGCTTCGAGTGCGTCGGCGCGCCGGCGCGCGTCGGCGTGACGCTGCTGGAGGGCGGCCAGTTCGCGTTCGGCCTCCAGGGCGGTGCGGGCCGCTGCCCGCCGGCTCTCCGCCGCGGCGACCGCCGACTCCGCGACGGCGAGCCGTTCACGCGCACCGCTGCGCGCGATCGCGGCCCATTCCCGTACGGCCTCGGCGAGTCCGGGCTCGCCGGGCTGCGCGTCGGGCAGCGGCCACTCGCGCGCGTCCGCGCTGTCGCCCGCGGCCTGCGCCATCCGCTGCGCGACGGCGAGCAGCCGCTCGTCCCCGGCCCGCACCTGCTGCTCCGCCGAGCGGCGCAGTTCGGCGAGACGCTCTTCGACGGCGGCGAAGCGGCGGGTGTCGAAGAGCCGTCCGAGGAGCTTGCCGCGTGCCTCCGCGTCGGCGCGCAGGAAGCGCGCGAAGTCCCCTTGGGGCAACAGCACCACTTGGCAGAACTGCTCCCGGCTCATGCCGACGAGCTGGGTGATCTCCTCGCCGATCTCCTGGTGGGAGCGGCTGAGCGCCTTCCACCCGGTGTCGGGCCGGTGCTCGCGCAGCCAGCTCTGCGCCTTCTCCGTGGTGAAGCCGGTGCCCTTCTTCTTGGGGCGCGGCTGCGCGGGGCGCCGGGTAATCTCCAGGCGCCGTCCGCCCACGGTCAGTTCGAGGCGCACCTCGGTCGGCAGGCCGTGCGGGGCGTGATCGCTGCGCAGTGAGGCGCCGGGGCTCTGCCGGGCGCCCGGCACCGCGCCGTACAGCGCGTAGCAGACGGCGTCGAGGACGGAGGTCTTGCCTGCGCCGGTCGCTCCGTGCAGCAGGAAGACCCCGGCGGCGCTGAGCGCGTCGAAGTCGACTTCCTGAGTGGTGCCGAAGGGCCCGAAGGCCGTGATGTGCAGGGTGTGCAGCCTCATCGGGCGGCCCCGCGCACACCGTCCTGCGCGAGCGCGGTGTCGACGCGTACGTCGTCGAAGACGCTCTGGAGCACGGTGCGCTCCCGGTCGTCGGGGCCGCTGCCACCGCGCACATGGGCCACGAAGTCCTCCGCGATCTGCTGGTCGTTGCGCCCCTTGAGCCGCTGGGCGTAGGACGCCAGGGGGTCCTCGGGCGCCCGCTCGGGGTCGAAGACGAGGCTGACGGTGTGCGGGAAGCGCGCGCTGAGCCGCGCCATGGGTTCCGGGGGGCGTACGGGATCGGTGAGCGTCGCCTCGATCCAGGAGTCCTCGTGGCGCGCGAGGGCGGGGTCCTCGACGAGTTCCTCCAGGCGTCCGCGGATCCGGGCGACGCGCCTGGGCACGGGGCAGTCGATCCGCTCGCCCTCGACCTCGCCGCCGGGCCCGAGGTCGATCAGCCACATCGTCTTGCGGTGGTCCGCCTCGGAGAAGGAGTACGCGAGCGGGGAGCCCGAGTAGCGGACGCGTCCGGTGATGGCCTGGCAGCCGTGGAGGTGCCCGAGGGCCACGTAGTCGACGCCGTCGAAGACACCGGCGGGGACGGAGGCCACGCCGCCGATCGTGATGTCCCGTTCGCTGTCGCTCGGTTCGCCGCCCGCGACGAAGGCGTGCGCGAGAACGACCGAGCGGGTGCCGGCGGGCCGTCCGGCGAGGTCGGCGCGTATCCGCTCCATCGCCGCCCCGACGACGGCCTCGTGCCCGGCCCTGGCCGTCTTGAACTCCTCGCGCACCAGGGCGGGTTCCAGGTACGGCAGCCCGTAGAGGGCCACGTCTCCGTGCGCGTCGGAGAGGACGACGGGCGTGGCGCACCCCGCCGGGTCGGTACGCAGATGGATCCCGGCCCGGTCGAAGAGCCCGGCGCCGACGCCGAGCCTGCGGGCCGAGTCGTGGTTCCCGGAGATCATGACGGTCGGAACGCCCTCGGCGGCGAGCCGGTGCAGGGCCCGGTCGAAGAGTTCGACGGCGGCGAGCGGCGGCACGGCACGGTCGTACACGTCCCCCGCCACCAGCACCGCGTCCACGTCCCGCTCGCGCACCGTCGTCACCAGGTGGTCGAGGAACGCGGCCTGGGCGTCGAGGAGGTTCACTCGGTGGAAGGAACGCCCCAGGTGCCAGTCCGACGTATGCAGAATCCTCAAGAGACGGCTCCGACCTGCATGTGTACCTTCCTCCGCCCCCTTGGCCGGCGCCGTCCCGGCGCGGACCCGACTGTCAGCACGGACCACGTTAGCGCCGGTCGGCACCCGGGCTGTCACAGACCTCTGTTTTCACCCGGGGAAGAGAGCCGGCCCGGGCGGAGAGGCCGAAGATGCCGCCGGGGCGACTCCATTAGCCGCCGCAGGAGTCGGGGATCACATCAGACCCGGTCCGCAACGTGATCCCGGCCACGCCTCCCGTCCGCCTCCGGAGGCGGGTACGGACCGGAGCACGGCGGCCGTCCGGGCGGGGCCGGCGGTCTGCCGCCGGTCAGGGCGCCCGGCGCACCGCGGCGGCGAGGCACGCCGGGGCCGCGAGGCGCACCGGTGTCCGCCCTCAGGCGTCGCCGTACGCCTCTCCGCCGAGCTCGAACCCCGCCGTGCCCGCCGTGGCGTCGGCCAGCCAGGCGCGGAAGGGCTCGACATCCGCCTCCGGCAGTCCGACCTCGATCGCGACCGCGTCGGCGTACCGCACCTCGCGCACCGCGCGTCCGGTCGTCCGCAGGTCGTTCTCCAGCTTTCCGGCCCGCTGGTGGTCGACGGTGACGGTGGCGAGCCGGAAGCGCTGCCGGGTGATCGTGCCGAGGGCGTCCAGGGCTTCGCCGACCACTCCGCCGTACGCCCTGATCAGTCCGCCCGCGCCGAGTTTCACGCCACCGTAGTAGCGGGTGACCACGGCGACGGTGTACCGCACCTCGCGGCGCATCAGCATCTGGAGCATCGGTACACCGGCCGTGCCGCCCGGTTCGCCGTCGTCGCTCGCCTTCTGCACGGAGGCGTCCGCGCCGATGACGTACGCGTAGCAGTTGTGCGACGCCGTCGGGTGTTCCCTGCGGACGCGCGCGACGAAGTCCTGCGCCTCCCGCTCGGTCGCGGCGGGTGCGAGCGCGCAGAGGAAGCGCGATCGGCCGATCTCGGCCTCGTGCACACCCGCGCGGGCGACGGTCCGGTACTGCTCCTGCATTCGGCCCACCCTATGCGCAGACCGGAGGGCACTACTTCCGGAGCAGCAGGATGACGGCGGCGACCACCAGCCCGACGGCCACGGCGGCGGCGCCGTAGGCGAGCCGGTGGGTGCGCAGGCCGGGCAGGAAGCGGTCGGCGGCGTACCGGCCGGGACCGGTCAGCGTGAGCGCGACCGCGGCCGCCGTGAGGAGCACTTCGTACTCGATGCCCTCGGGGGCGAAGAAACCGCCGCCCCACTTCACGGCGAGCACGTTGACCATGGTGCCCACGAGGGCCGCGCCGGCCAGCGGGGTGAGCAGCCCGAGGACGAGCCCGAGGCCGCCGAGCGTCTCGGTGAGGCCGGCCACGACCGCCATCGCCTCGCCGGCCGGGTAGCCGCTCGCGGTGAAGAACTGGCCGGTTCCTTCGAGTCCGCCGCCGCCGAACCAGCCGAAGAGCTTCTGCACGCCGTGGGCGGCCATGGTCAGGCCGAGGGCGAGACGGAGGACGAGCAGGCCGGTGTCGTAGCCGTGGAGCGAGGGGGTGCGGCGGGCAGCGGCGCCGCCGATGACGGGGACGCCGAGGGTGCTGGTGGGGGGAGTCATGTGAGGGGCTCTCCTGTGGGTCGGGCCGGTCCGAAGTTACTTGAAACTTCAAGTCACACGTCGCGACGATACACAGCGGTACAACTTTGAACAACAGCGCGCCGGGGAACGGACCGGCGCGCCGCCCCGGGAATGCCCGCCGGACGTCGCCCGTTGGCCACCACAAGTGACCTTCCGACCCCAGGAGGCAGGGCGTGTACGGCGACCCGGCAACGATCCGCAAGATCCTCACGCAGTCCGGCGACACCTGGGCGGTGGTGGGCCTGTCCGGCAACCGGTCGCGGGCGGCGTACGGCGTCGCCGAGGTGCTCCAGCGCTACGGCAAGCGCATCGTGCCGGTCCACCCCAAGGCCGAGACGGTCCACGGCGAACAGGGGTACGCGTCACTGGCCGACATCCCGTTCCCGGTCGACGTCGTGGACGTGTTCGTCAACAGCGACCTCGCGGGCGGCATCGCGGACGAGGCGGTGGCGGTCGGCGCCAAGGCCGTGTGGTTCCAGCTGGGGGTCGTCGACGAGGCCGCCTGCGAACGCACCCGCGCCGCCGGACTGGACATGGTCATGGACCGCTGCCCGGCGATCGAGATCCCCCGGCTCGGCTGACGGCCGGCCGGGGGCGCACCGCCGGAGGGGGTCAGACCCCGAGCCCGTCGACGACAACCGCGCCCGGCAGCCCCGCGAAGGCCTTGCCGGGCAGGATGAGCTTGCCCCTGCGGCGGCCGCTGCCGATCAGGACCCATGGGACGCCGGTGACGGCGGAGTCCACGAGCAGCGGCCAGCCGGCGGGCAGCCCGACCGGCGTGATGCCGCCGTACTCCATGCCGGTCTCGCCGACGGCCGTGTCCATCGGGGCGAACGACGCCTTGCGCGCGCCGAGGTGCCTGCGGACCGCGCCGTTCACGTCCACCCGCGTACGGGAGAGGACCACGCAGGCGGCCAGGGTGGTCTCGCCGCCCCGCTTGCCCGCGACGACCACGCAGTTCGCCGAGGCATCGAGAAGTCCGGTGCCGTAGTGCTCGGCGAAGGCCGCCGTGTCGGCGATCTCCGGGTCGGTGTCGACGTAGACCAGCTGGTCGGCGGGTACGTCGTTGCTCCACGCGCGCACGGCCTCCGCGACCGGCGCGGTCAGCAGGCCGAGGCAGTCGGGGGCGGGCGTGGCGTTGTCGAAGTCTCCGAGGGGCGCGCGCATGGGCAGACGCTAACAGCCGCCCCCGGGGAGCCCGTTGACCGTCTCAGCGTACGGGCGGAATCGATACGGCCATCGTCATCTCGACCGTCTCGGTGCCTTCGTTGCGGTACGCGTGCGGTACGTCCGCCTCGAACGTCGCGGAGGCCCCCGCCGGCACGGAGTGCGGCTCGCCGTCGACCACGAGGGTCAGCTCGCCCGCGGTGACGTGCAGCAGTTCGGTGGTCCCGGCGGGATGCGGGTCGGACGCGCTGCTGTCGCCCGGCACCAGCCGCCAGGCCCACAGTTCCAGCGGGCCACGGGTCTCGGTGCCGACGAGCAGCGTGGTGTGACTGCCCGCGTCCGTGGACCACATGCGGACCGCCTGCTCCCGGGGTACGAGCCGGACCTGCTTGCCCTGTTCGTAGTCGAGCAGGGTGGTGATGCTGACGCCGAGCGCGTCGGCGAGTTTCACCGTGGTGCCGACGCTCGGGTTCGTACGCGCCTGCTCGATCTGGATGATCATGCCGCGGCTGACGCCCGCGCGGGTGGCCAGCGCGTCCAGCGTGAAGCCGCGCTCACCCCTCCAGCGCTTGAGGTTGCGGGCGAGCGACTGCGTGAGCTGGTCGAGGTCCGTCACATTGCGTCCAATATTTTGGATGACAGAGTTCAATGAACTGCACTACGGTCTGGTGCACCAGACTGTTCACCGCACTGTACTGCGAGGCACCGCCATGACCGCACTCTTCGCCCTGGCCACCAGCCTGCTCTGGGGGCTGGCCGACTTCGGCGGCGGGCTGCTCACCCGGCGTACGCCCGCGCTGACCGTCGTCGTGGTGTCCCAGACCATCGCCGTGGTGGTGCTGGGCGCGGTCGTCGTCGCGACCGGAGGCTGGAGCGAGGCCGGGCCGCAGCTGTGGTTCGCGGTGGCCGCGGGCGCGGTCGGTCCCGTCGCGATGCTGTGCTTCTACAAGGCCCTCGCGCTGGGCCCGATGGGTGTCGTCTCGCCGCTGGGGTCGGTGGGCGTCGCCGTGCCCGTCACGGTGGGCCTGGTCCTCGGCGAGCGCCCCGGGCTGCTGCAGTTCGCCGGCATCGCGGTCGCGATCGCCGGAGTGGTGCTGGCGAGCGGTCCGCAGCTGCGCGGGGCGCCGGTGCAGCGGCAGGCGGTCGTACTGACGCTGGTCGCGGCGGTCGGCTTCGGTGCGGTGCTGGCCCTGATCGCCGAGGCGTCCACCACTCTGGTGGGGTTGTTCCTCGCGCTCTTCGTCCAGCGCGTGACCAACGTGGCGGTCGGCGGCGCGGCGCTGTACGTGTCGGTCAGGCGCGGCGCGAAGGCCCTTCCCGAGGACGGCGGGATGCGCGTGGTCCGGTCCGCGCTGCCCGCCCTGGCGTTCGTCGGTCTCGCCGACGTCGCGGCGAACGGCACGTACTCCCTCGCCGCCCAGAGCGGGCCCGTCACCGTCGCCGCCGTACTGGCCAACCTCTACCCGGTCGTCACGGCGCTGTGCGCCCTAGCCCTCCTCAAGGAACGGCTGCGCGCGGTGCAGGCGGCGGGCGCCGGGCTGGCGGTGGTGGGCACGGTGCTGCTCGCCGCGGGGTGAGCGGACCGGCATCCGCCGCGGCTCACTCGGCGGCCCCGGTCTCCAGCTCGGCCAGCGCCAGCAGCTGCTCCGGGGTGACGCCCTCCGGGATCGGTACGGGCGCGGGCGTGCGCAGCGGCGGCTGCCAGCCCTTCACCGCGTCCCAGCTGCGTACGACCCGGGCGGGCGCCCCGGCCACCACCGCGTGGTCGGGAACCTCGCCCCGTACGACCGCGCCCGCCGCGACGACGACGTTACGGCCGAGCCGGGCGCCCGGGAGGATCACGGCGCCGGTGCCGATCCAGCAGCCGGGGCCGATCTCCACCGGGTCCGTACGGGGCCACTGCTTGCCGACGGGGACGTCGGGATCGTCGTAGCTGTGGTTCGTGGACGTCACGTACACGAACGGGCCGAAGTAGCAGTCGTCCGCGATGGTCACCGTCGTATCGGCGATGACATGGCTGCCGCGGCCGAGGACCACACCGTTGCCGAGCCGCAGGATCGGGTCGGGACCGAGGTCGAGGCCGGGCATCATTCCGGCGGTCAGGGTGACCTGCTCGCCGATGATGCAGTGGTCGCCGAGGCGGATCCACTCCTCGCCGAACACGGTGCCCTGCGGGAAGGCGAGCTTCGTTCCGGTGCCGATCGCACCGAAGCGCAGCCGCCCCGGACGCTCCGCGCTGACCGCTCCGGCCTGCTGCACCCAGCGCCATCCGGCGTGCACGGCGCCGGTCACCAGACGGCGGCGCCAGGCGGCCAGCGCAGACAACGATGAGAACGTGTTTCTGTTCTTCGGCACCCGCACACGGTAGTCGGCGGGACGCGGGCGGCCCGGAGCGGCCTGCTGTGATGTTCGCCCCACCCGGCACCCCGAAGACCGGGGGCGTCACTTACGGTTCCCCTGGCGCGACCGACCAGCGACGAAGCACCAGGGAGCACGCGATGGCACAGCAGGCTTTGATCACCGGCGTCGGCGGCAAGGAGCCGCGGACCGACCCGTCGGCCTTCGCCGCGCCGACGTCCGTCGTGATCGGGGACGTCACGCTGGGCGCGGGCGCCAGCGTCTGGTACCACGCCGTACTGCGCGCCGACTGCGGGCCGATCGTCCTCGGCACCGACAGCAACATCCAGGACAACTGCACGGTCCATGTGGACCCGGGCTTCCCCGTCACGGTCGGCGACCGCGTCTCCGTGGGACACAACGCCGTACTGCACGGGTGCACGGTCGAGGACGACGTACTGGTGGGCATGGGCGCCACGGTGCTCAACGGCGCGCACATCGGCGCCGGTTCGCTGATCGCCGCGCAGGCGCTCGTGCCGCAGGGCATGCGAGTGCCCCCGGGCTCGCTGGTCGCCGGCGTACCCGCCAAGGTGAGGCGGGAGCTGACGGACGAGGAGCGCGAGGGCATCAAGCTGAACGCCGCGATGTACGTGGAGCTGGCCAGGAGCCACCGCGAGGCGCACGCGGACTAGGCGCGGGGCGACGCCGTCAGTCGGCGGTCGCCGCGGCCTTCTCCGGCACGGCGGCCACCGGCTCTTCCCCGGCCTGCGACCGCGCCCCGGACTGGGCCGCGGCCTTCTTGGCGCGGCTCTTGAGCACGAGCATCGAGGTGACACCGAACAGCACGGCGAGCACCAGGCCCAGCCACGAGAAGCGCTTGAGCCACGCCTCCGCGACCACACCCACCGAGTAGATGACGGCGGTGGTGCCGCCCGCCCACAGGATGCCGCCGAAGACGTTGGCGATGAGGAACTTCCAGTACGGCATGCGCAGTACGCCCGCGAGCGGTCCCGCGAAGATCCGCAGCAGGGCGACGAAGCGGCCGAAGAAGACCGCCCACATGCCCCACTTCTCGAACGAACGCTCCGCCATGGCGATGTTGCTCTCGCCGAAGTGCTTGGGGAACTTGCGGCCCAGTTTCGCGAGCAGCGGCCTGCCGCCCTTGCGTCCGATCGCGTAACCGATCGAGTCACCGATGATGGCGCCCGCCGTGGCGCACGCGCCGAGGACGTACGGGTCGATGTCGCCGTGCTGGGAGGCCAGCAGGGCCGAGCTGACGAGAACGATCTCGCCCGGCAGCGGAATGCCCAGACTTTCCAGCCCGATGACAACCCCCACCAGGAGGTAAATGCTGACCGCCGGGATGGTCTCGAGCCACTCCGTGATGTGCAACGCCGGTTCCTGTCGTCGTGGGGAGGGCGGCTGCCCGCCGTGCGCCCCCGTGGCGCACGGCGGGCAGCCTACCCGCACCTCACCACGGCGTGACGGCGTCCGGGAGGTCGCTCCCGTCACACGGGGACGCGGCCAGCTGTGGTCAGCTGTGGGGACGCAGGGTCCACACGACGGTCATCTCGCCCGTCACGGCGCCGTCCTCGCGCCGGATGGCGATCTCGACGGGGAACTCGGGGCGCTGTCCGGCGTCGAGCTCCGCGACCACGTCCGCCGCCGGGCGGCCGAGCGTCGCGGTCGCGGTGACCGGCCCCATGGCGAGCTTCTTGTAGCCGATCTCCGCCCTGACGGCGAGCGGCACGGCACGCGACAGCTGGTCGCCGAAGGCGGCGAGGACGATCGCGCCGCTCGCCGACTCGGCGAGGGTGAACATCGCGCCGGCGTGCGGGCCGCCCACGTGGTTGTGGTACTCGGCCTGGTCCGGAAGGCGGACCACGGCGCGCTCCTCCGTGGTCTCCAGGAATTCGAGGTTGAGGGTACGGGCCATGGGAACCGTCGCCGCGAGCATGTCGCCGACGGACGTCTGATCTGCGCTCATGCGGCGCCAGGTTACCCACGAGTAGGCGCACTTGGCCATCCCCTCGGGGGCGGAAGCAACGGCTCCGGCCGCGCACCTCTATCGTTACCGGTCATGTGGCCAGGACAGCAGCCGCCCGGGGGCGAGCAGAACCCGCAGGACCCGCAGCAGAACCCGTACCGGCAGCCGGGCTATCAGCAGCCGGGGTACCCGTCACCCGGCTACCAGCAGCCGGGCCATCAGCAGCCGGGGTACCAGCAGCCCAATCCCTACCAGCAGCAGCCGTACGCGCCCCTGACGCCGCCCGGCGGCCCGCAGCCGCCGGGCGGCAACCGGAAGAAGACCGCGATCGTCGCGATCGCCGCGGCCACCGCCGTCGTCGCGGCGGCCGTGATCACCGGCGCGGTGGTCCTGGGGAAGGACGACGAGGGCGGCGGCACCCGGGCGGGCGGCGAGAAGACGTCGTCGCCTTCCGCCACCTCCGAGGCCCCCTCCGCCCCCACCCCTCCCGTCGAGAATCCGCGCGGCGGCTCGGTCGAGAAGGCCAAGCCGACGATCCCCGGCTGGAAGGTCGTCACCAACCCGAAGCACGGAACCCGCTTCGACGTACCGCCGGAGTGGGAGGTGCAGGCGCCGGGCATCACCCTCAGCATCACGGACACCGTGAACCCGGGAGACAAGCCCCTCATCGGGATGTCGGCGCCGGCGTACTTCAAGAGCGGGTGGTGCGGCAAGGACACGCTGCTCGGAGCGGCCGGGACCCGGGGCGCGAACGGGGCCCGCACCACGACCACCGAGGCCGAGAACGTGGCCGACAACTGGGTGTTCGCCGCGTACGACCAGAAGGAGACCGGCACGTTCAAGGTCTCCAGGGCCACGCCGTTCACCTCCGCGTCCGGGCTCAAGGGCAGTGTGTCCGTCGCCTCCGTCACGGGCGTCACCAGGAAGGACAAGTGCGACACCGACGGCAAGTCGATCGCCTTCGCCTTCAAGGACACCGACGGCGACTTCGCCGTCTGGAGCCTGTACACCGCCAAGGGCGTCAAGGACGAGCTCCCCGACGCGACCATCCGGAAGATCCTCGGAACGGTCCGGCTGATCGACTCCTGAGCAGACCTGCCGCCGGTGCCGAATCGGTTTGGCAACGGCGGCCGACGCCAGCGATAGTCCGGAAGTGACATCTCCTGCCGCCGCTCCCCGCCGAGCCCGCCGCCCCGAATGGGCCGGCCGTAACTACACCCTGCTGACCGCCGCCGCGGTCGTGACGAACCTGGGCACCCACGGTGCGCTGATCGCGGCGGCGTTCGCCGTCCTCCAGGCCGGCGGCGACGGCGGTGACGTGGGCATGGTGGCCGCGGCCCGTACCCTGCCGCTCGTCCTGTTCCTCCTCGTGGGCGGCGCGATAGCCGACCGGATGCCGCGCCACCACGTGATGGTCGCCGCCAACGCGCTCAACTGCCTCTCCCAGGGAGCCTTCGCCCTGCTGGTCCTGACGGGCGATCCCCAGCTGTGGCAGATGATGGTCCTGACCGCCCTGTGCGGCACGGGCCAGGCGTTCTTCAACCCGGCGGCCGAGGGCATGCTCCTGTCCAGCGTCAGCGGCGAACAGGCCAACCGCGCCTTCGCGCTCTTCCGGATGGCCATGAACGGCGCCGGCATCGGCGGCGCGGCGCTCGGCGGCGCGCTGGTCGCCGCGGTGGGTCCCGGCTGGGTCCTCGCCGTCGACGCCGCGGCGTTCGCCTTCGCCGGCGCGCTGCGGGCCTTCCTCGACGTGAGCCACATCAAGCCCCGCGAATCCGGCGGCGGGATGCTGGCCGACCTGCGCGAAGGCTGGCACGAGGTCGTCGGCCGGCCCTGGCTGTGGAGCATCGTGGCGCAGTTCTCGGTGGTCGTCGCCGTCGTGGGAGCCGCCGAGGCGGTCTACGGGCCACTGGTCGCCGAGGAGGAACTGGGCGGCGCCGCGCCCTGGGGCCTGGCCCTGGCCGCCTTCGGTGTCGGCACGGTCGGCGGCGCGCTGGTGATGATGCGGTGGAAGCCCCGGCGCCTGCTGTTCGTCGGAACCCTGTGCGTCTTCCCGCTCGCCCTGCCGTCGGCGGCGCTGGCCGTGCCGCTGCCGGCGGCGGGTCTCGCCGCGGTGATGTTCTTCAGCGGTGTCGCGATCGAGGTGTTCGGTGTCGCCTGGATGACGGCGCTCCACCAGGAGATCCCGGAGGAGAAGTTCTCGCGCGTTTCGGCGTACGACTGGTTCGGTTCGGTCGCGATGCTGCCGCTGGCCACGGCGGTGGCCGGACCCGTCGAAAGCCTCGTCGGGCGCCAGGAGGCGCTGTGGGGCTGCGCGGCTCTGGTGGTGCTCGTCACCGCCGCGGTGCTGTTCGTGCCCGACGTACGGAACCTGACCCGCCGTACGCACGGGACGCCGAAGGCGGGTGTACCCGCCCCCTCCCCCGCGTCCTCGTCCGTCCTCGCCGTGCCGTCAGCCGATGCCGAAGGCACCACCGGGCGGCTCGGGTGACTCCACCGCGTCCTCGTCCCGTACCGCCGTCGCGTCACCGATGAAGCGCGCCAGCGAAGGACCGCTCTCCACGCGCGCGGGGAAGGCGTCCCCGGCGGCCCTGCGGGCCAGGGCCGCCGTGTCGACGGGGACGTGCGAGGCGATCAGTACCGCGTTGCCGAAGCGGCGGCCGCGCAGCACGCCCGGTTCGGCGATCAGGGCGAGCTCCTCGAAGACGGCCGCGAAGGTGGCCAGCTGGGAGCGGAGGAAGGCGAACGGCGCGCCGTCCGCGAGGTTGGCCGCGTAGATCCCGCCGGGGCGCAGGACGCGTCCGGCCAGCCGCGCGTACGCGACGGACGTGAGGTGCGCGGGCACCCGGGAACCGCCGAAGACGTCGGCGACGAGTACGTCGGCGGAGGCGGCCGGGGCGTTTTCGAGCCACTGGCGCGCGTCGGCGCCGTGCACCCGTATCCCGGACCCTTCGGCCAGCGGCAGGTGTTCGGCGACCAGCGCCAGCAGGCCCCGGTCGGCCTCCACCACGTCCTGGCGCGAGCCCGGCCTGGTGGCCGCCGTGTAGCGGGGCAGCGAGAGGCCGCCGCCGCCGAGGTGCAGCACGTCGAGGGGTGCGCCCTCCTCCGCGGCGCAGTCGACGACATGGGCGAGGCGCCGCGCGTACTCGAACTCCAGGTGGGCGGGATCGTCCAGGTCGACGTACGACTGGGGCGCGCCGTCGACCGTGAGCAGCCAGGCC
Organism: Streptomyces altiplanensis; assembly: GCF_053591575.1. NCBI lineage: Bacteria > Bacillati > Actinomycetota > Actinomycetes > Kitasatosporales > Streptomycetaceae > Streptomyces > Streptomyces altiplanensis. The sequence goes on from NZ_JBSFUB010000060.1 coordinate 43,637, forward strand.
CGCTCCCGGTCCACGTCGGGCATCAGCTTGGCGGTGCCCCGGTCCACGTCCCGGATCACGGGTATCGGCTCGTCCACCCCACCATTGTGCGGCGCCGGCCGGCCCGCCCCGCGCCGGGGAGCGGTTCCGTGCCGTGTCCTCGGGGACTTCCCCGCGGCGGAGCCGTGAGGTGTCACGGCGGGAAGGGGCGGGCCGGGTCCGCCTGCACCACACCCGGTGCACCCCGCGGATGTTCGGGACCTTCGTCGCGGGGGCGG